>CAKTTM010000001.1 GCA_934615145.1 uncultured Clostridia bacterium
ATACTGGCCCGCGCCGGGCGCGATGCCAATGCCGACGCCTACTGGACACTGGGCACGGAGTTGCTGGATCAGGGCTATATCGCCCGCTCTGTCGCTGCCTATGAGAAGGCGCTGACGCTGGAGCCTGAGCACCCGGAGCTGGTGCCCAAGCTGATGCTGCTGGGCGAGGCCTATGAGGCGGCGGGCGATATTGGCAAGGCGGAGGCCGTCTACACCCGCATCTACGATGACCTGGCGCCCACCGATCCCATCGGCTACCGCAACGCGATCCGCCTGCTGATGCAGGACGAGGAGAAGATACTGCGCGCCACCAACCTGATGCGCGAGGCCTATGAGAAGACCGAGGACGAGAGCTTTTTCAAGCAGCGGGCCGCCCTGGTGCCGCTGCCGCCCACGGCCAGCGAATCCTCAGGCCGGCACCTCAAGTCACTGACGGTGTCCTTTCAATCCCCCCAGGGCTATGACATCAAGTACACCACCGATCCCAAGGCGCTGCTGGAGGATTTTCAGGACTATACCGGGCCCATCACCATCGGCGAGGGCACGCACGATTTCCGCGCGGTTTGCCTGTCGCAGGATCTGTACTCCGACGAGATGTCGGTGCGCTATATTATCGCCCTGCCCATGCCGCCGGCGCCCAAGTCAAACCTGCAGCCGGGCAGCTACAAGGCGGGGCGCACGGTGCGCCTGCGCGACATGGAGGAGGACAAGAGCGATCCCCTCAAAAAGAACACCATCTACTTCACCCTGGATGGCAGACCTGCCACCATCGACTCGCCGCGCTATACGCCGGGGGAAGACATCAAGCTGCCCAGCGGCAAGCCCACCCTGCGCGCGGTGGCCGTCAATGGCTATGGCAAGGTGTCAAACGAGCTCAACATCATCTACTATATATCGGGCACGCCTAAAAAGTACTTCAACGCCAGCGACGAGTTTGGCGGCTTCAGCCTGGTCAAGACCAGCTACGAGGACTTCATCAAGCTCTACGGCGAGCCGCAGGACAGCCAGCCCATCCAGGACAGCGCGGTGTCGGGCAGCTGCATCAGCGCCCGCTGGGCCTGGGGCGAGGCGCGCTTTGTGACGCTGGATACCGGGCAGATGCTCTACTACATCGATACCACCGATACCCGCATGACAGGCCCGCGCGGCAGCAAGGTGGGCATGGACCTGGAGGGCGTGATCGACAAGTTCCGCGACATGCTGCAGCCGCCCAACGACAAGGGCGACCGCGGGTTGTACTATGACATGACGGCGGGCTACGGCGGCTACATGGTGCAGTCAGACGACCCCACCACCGGCACGCTGAGCTATGTGACCACCGTCTATCAGGAGACGGCCACCACCACCCGGATGCTGGACTACCAGATCGTCGACGGCGCCGTGACCCGCATCACGCTCAAATACTACGACCACAAGATCTCGAACGTGCAGTAGGCGGACCGCTTAGAGCGTGAGTATCCTGGTCGCCACCTTGTCCACAAAGCGGCGGTCATGCTCCACAAAGACCAGGGTGGCCGTGGTCTGGGCCAGCATGGATTCGATCTGTTCGCGGCTCTCCACATCGATATAGTTCAGCGGCTCGTCCCAGAGGTAGAGGTGCGCGGGCCGCGCCATGGAAGCTGCCAGCAGCAGCTTCTTTTTTTGCCCCTGTGAGTAATCGCGCATGTCGCGTTCAAAGGCCTCACGGGGGAAGTCGAACTTGCGCAGCAGCATCAGAAAGTGATCGGTGGGCAGCTGCAGGCGCTGCGCCAGCTCAAAGGGCGTGCCGCTGAGCTGCCCTGCCTCCTGAGGGAGGCTGGAGATGATCAGGTCCCGCGGCCCGCCGCGGCGGCCGCTGCGCGGGCTCAGTTCGCCCAGCATTAATTTTAGCAGCGTGGACTTGCCGCTGCCGTTGCCGCCGCTGATGGCCAGGCGCTCGCCCTGCTCCAGGCTCAGGCTCAGATCACTTATGATGTCCACTTCGTCATAGCCAAAGCAGATCTCGCTTAGGCTCATCAGCTGGCGTGCCGGGTGGCGCAGGGGCTGCAGGTTGATGGGGGAGGTGTACTCCAGCTCCTTGAGCAGGCCTTCCTTCTCCTCGATCTGGCGGTCGATGCGGGCCTGTATGGCCAGGCTGCGCTTCATCATCTTGGCCGATTTGGCGCCCACATAGCCGCGGTCAGCGACCCCTTGGCCGATCTTGCTGGCCTCCACCTTGTCGCTCCAGCCTGCTTTCTGGCGGCTGGATTCCTTCAATCGGTTGATGTCGCCCGTCAGCCTGGCGTGCTGGGCGCGCTCAAAGTCGTCCTGCTGCTGCTTGTTGTGCCGGTAGCTGCTGTAGTCGCCCTGGGTGATGACCACGCTGTTCTTTTGCAGGGCCATGATGTGATCCACGCTGCGGTCCAGGAAGGCGCGGTCATGGGAGACCAGCAGGAAGCCCTGCTTGCCGGCAAGATACTCGCCCACCAGGGCGCGCCCTGCCATGTCCAGGTGGTTGGTGGGCTCGTCGATCACCAGGAAGCGGTGCTTGCGCAAAAACAGCGCCGCCAGCAGCAGGCGGGTGCGCTCGCCGGGGCTGAAGCTCATAAAAGGCCGCGTTAAGGCCGCAGGCTCGATGCCCAGCTTATTGACCTCGCGCTCGATCAGGGCATTGATCTGGTAGCCGTCGGCGGCGCTATAGGCCTGCTCAATGTCGCCCCATTTGAACAGGCTGTGTTCATCCCCCTTTTGCAGCAGGCGGGCCATCTGCTGCTCCCAGGCGTCAAAGGGTGCCACAGCGTCCCGCAGCACGCTCAGCGCCGGCTGATCACCCTCTACAGGGAAGGGAAAGTAGTCAAACTGCAGCGGGGTCAGTATCTGGCCCCTGCCCTGCAGCTGGCCGCAGAGCAGTTTGAGCAGCGTGGTCTTGCCCCGGCCATTGCGGCCCACCAGGCCCAGCCGCCAGCTGCTGTCCAAAGTAAAGCTGACATCCGAAAACACCGGGGCGTAGCTGCCCGGGTAGGTAAAGCTCAAACGATCGATTTGTATGGCAGACATAAAATGAGGCCTCTTGTGTCACACGGCCTGCTCACCTAAAAGGGAGCCGCAGACGCAACTGCGGCTCCCTTATATCGGGGGAGCATCAATAACGGCCTGAAGCGGCGGGAAAGCCCCGCCCGGTTGCGTCACAGATGCTTGATGTACACGCGCTGCCACCTCACTAATTGATGCGTCTATTCTACACCAACTGCGCCTTGCCCGCAAGCGGTGGCTGTGTTAGGATTTATGCATCACCATGTGGGAGGCTTGTCATGTCAGAGTATAGGAGCTATGTGTCCCCCTTTTCCCAGCGCTACGCCAGCCAGGCAATGCAGGGCATCCTGTCAGAGCAGCACCGGATCGGCCTGTGGCTGTGGCTGTGGCTGTGGCTGGCGCAAGCTGAGCACGAGCTGGGCCTGCCCATCGGCCAGGCGCAGATCGACGACATGGCGGCCCACCTGGACGACATCGACTTTGAGCTGGCCGCCCGCTATGAGAAGCAGCTGCGCCACGACGTGATGGCCCATGTGCATACATTCGGTGACGCGGCGCCACAGGCGCGGCCCATCATCCACCTGGGCGCCACCAGCTGCTATGTGGGCGATAACGCCGACATCATCATCATGCGCGAGGCCTTCCAGCTACTGCAGGCGCGGCTGGTAGAGGTGGCCAGGGCGCTGGCCGCCTTTGCCTGGGAGCACAGGGCGCTGCCCTGCTTGGGCTACACCCACTTTCAGCCGGCGCAGCCGGTGACGGTGGGCAAGCGCGCGGCGCTGTGGCTGCAGGATGTGCTTGATGACCTGGAGGCAGTGACCGCCTTTCTGAAGCACTTGCGGCCCCTGGGTTCCAAGGGCACCACGGGCACGCAGGCCAGCTTTTTAGAGCTCTTTGAGGGCGATCACGACAAGGTGCGGGCGCTGGACCTGCTGGTCTGCCAGAAGATGGGCTTTGACAGGCCCGTGGCGGTGTCGGGCCAGACCTATTCGCGAAAGACCGATGCCCAGGCGCTGCAGCTGCTGGCCCAGATCGGCATCAGCGCGCACAAGTTTTCCAATGATATCCGCCTGCTGGCGCACTTGAAGGAAATAGAGGAGCCCTTTGAGGCGCATCAGATCGGCTCCTCGGCCATGGCCTACAAGCGCAACCCCATGCGCAGCGAGCGCATGGCGGCGCTCAGCCGCCTGCTGATCGCCAACCAGCAAAACGCCGTCATGACCGCGGCCGAGCAGTGGCTGGAGCGCACGCTGGACGACAGCGCCAACCGCCGCATCGCGGTGGCCGAGGGCTTCCTGGCAGCCGATGGGCTGCTGACGCTGTATCACAATGTGGCTTCCGGCTTGTTGGTCTATCCGCAGATGATGGCGCGGCACCTGAATGAAGAGCTGCCCTTTATGGCCACCGAAAACATCCTCATGGACGCTGTGTCTGCCGGCGGCGACCGGCAGGACCTGCACGAGCGCATCCGTGTGCACGCGCATGCCGCCGCCCACCAGGTCAAGCAGGCGGGGCAGCCCAATGATCTGCTTGAGCGCATATCGGCCGATCCGGCCTTTGGTCTGGACGCTGAGGCGCTAAACCTTAAAGCCGAGGCCTTCACCGGGCGGGCCGCCCAGCAGGTGGAGGAGTATTTGAACGGCGAGGCGGGGGAGATCCTCAGCCGCTATGAAGGGCTGAGCGCCGCCGAGGAGGCCATCAGGGTCTAAATATTTGCCGCCGATTTTACCGGCCTTTCACCTGATATTCGTCCGGTCTGACTACACTTCATATGACTGCCGCCCCCATCCAAAGGGGCGGCGACATGTGGAAAGGAAGACCGTATGAAGAGCCTGAAGAAGTATCTCTGGATCGCCCTGGCGCTGTGCCTGTTGCTGGCCGCGCTGCCCACCCTGGCCCAGGAGGGCCGCCTGGAACTGCTGCCCCGCAATGCCCAGTGGTATTACCTGGACGACGGGCAGGATCTGGGCGCCGACTGGTACAAGGCCCCCGACTACAGCGCCTGGAAGCAGGGCGCGGGCCCCCTTGGCTTTGGCGATGATGTCTCCGAGACCGATCCCAGCGTTGCGCTGGGCACCAAGGTCAGCTACGGCGACAACGAGAACGACAAGCACATGACCACCTATCTGGTCACCAGCGTGAACATCCCCTCGCTGGCCGATCTGGCCGCCTTTGCAGGGGCCGAGGTCTATGTGCATGTGGATGACGGCGCCGTTGTCTACCTCAACGGCGCTGAGCTTTTCCGCCGCGGCATCGACGAGGGCGTGCAGGTGGGCTACAGCACTGGTGCCAAGTTTAAGCCCAAGGAAGAGACTTTCGTCATCGGCTTTGACAGCATCGCGGGCCTGGTCAAGGAGGGGGAGAACCTGATCCTGGCCGAGGTGCACCAGGATGACGGCGGCAGCAGCGACCTGTGGTTTGAGCTGGGCATCGTGGCCGTCAGCCAGGAGGCCCTGCAGGCGGCTGAGGCCAGCGACGTCGAGTACACCAAGACCGCGCTGCCCAACCCCGAGGTCAAGGCGGACGCCGTCACCCGGCTGACCATGAGCTACAACGGCGACCCCGCCACCCAGATGGGCTTTACCTGGTATACCAACCAGGGCTCGGTGGGCACCGACCTGGACATCGTGCCCTATGCTGATAATGTGGATTTCGCCCAGGCTACCCGCTATACCGGTCGCTTTAGTCGCAGCAGCTCGGCCCCTGAGTACCTGGTGCACAAGGCGACCGCCAATGGCCTGACCCCCGGTCAGAAGTACGCCTTCCGCGCCGGTGACGCCAAGCTCGACCTGTGGAGCGCCACTGGCTCCTTCACCACCGATAATGCCGATGACAGCTTCGTCTTCCTCAATGTGGCCGATGCCCAGGCCAAGGATGAGAGCGAGGCCAAGCTCTCCGCCGATACCTTTGCCATCGCCTATGCCACGGTGCCAGACAGCGAGTTCATGGTCATCAATGGCGACGTGGTGGACACGGGCCTGAAGGAAGAGCAGTGGGGCTGGGTCTTTGGCGCGGCGCAGGATACGCTGGGCCGCCTGCCCTTTATCGCCGTCTCTGGCAATCATGATGAGGACAAGCAGAGCTTTGCCGAGCACTTCAACCTGGAGGCGCCGCAGGGCTCCTTGACCGATAGCGGTGTCTACTACTCCTTTGACTATGGCCCGGCGCACTTCATCATGCTGAACACCAATGAGGATTCGCCCGAGTACGCCAACTTCACCCCCGCGCAGATCGCCGTCATGCACAAGGGCCCTTACACCACCTCCAACCATGCCACCGATGGCGACATCATGGACGCCAATGGCGTGCGCAGCCTGGTCGCGCCCATCTTTGCCGACCTGGGAATCGACCTGGTGCTGCAGGGCCACGACCACATCTACGCCCTGTCCAAGCCCATACAGGCCGACGGCCAGGCGCAGGAGCCTGAGACCCAGACCATCAGCTACAAGGGCCAGGACATCGCCTACATGGTCAACCCCCAGGGCGTTGTCTACATGATCCCCAACACCGCCGGGCCCAAGGTCTACTACAAGAACAAGACCATCCTGGACAGCGACCCTGGCTACTATGACAAGTTTGTCAGCGCCCAGGAGCACCCGGCAGCCCAGTACGCCACCGAGGCGGACGCCGGCCGCCCGCCGCGCAGCATCATCCAGAACTTTGTGGGCATTGAGGTCAGCAAGGACAGCATCTCCGCCATCGTCTACGAAATCGACCGCAACAAGGGCGACACGCCCTACATCCTGGATACCTTCGGCCTGCTAAAGAAGTAAGCTTTAGTCCCCGGCCCTTCTCCCCTTGAGGGGAGGAGGGCTTTTGCGTGCCCTCGACAGCCCCTTTCAAATCCGATATACTACTGTTATACGGTTTGAAAGGCGGTCTTTGATTGATCAGTCTGCGCACCCTCCTGGTCGCCGATCAGGAGAGCAAGTACATTTGGGATTACTTTGATCGAAGCCAGTTTCAGGGCATCGATGTCATCGTGTCCTGCGGCGATCTGAAGGCCAGCTATCTGAGCTTTCTGACCACCATGGTGGCGGCCCCGCTGCTGTATGTGCCGGGCAACCACGATGGGGATTATTTGCGGAAGCCGCCTGAGGGCTGTGAGGACCTGACGCAGAAGATGGTGGTCATCAAGGGCGTGCGCTTTGTGGGCTTTGGCGGCGCCAACTCGCTCAGCCCCAAGCCCTTTCACTATTCAGAGAAGGATGTCACCCGCCAGATCACCCGCCGGATGCCCGAGATATGCAGCCGTGGCGGCTTTGATGTGCTGGTGACGCATACCCCGGCCCTGGGGCTGGGTGACGGCGACGATGCCTTTCACAAGGGCTTCCTGGGCTACCGAGCGCTGCTGGAGCAGTTCTCGCCGCGCTATCACCTGCACGGGCATCAACACCAGAATTATCCGGGCTATAAGCAGCAGATGCTCTACAAGGGCACCAGCATCATCAATGGCTTTGGCTACAAGATCATCGAGCTGCAGCTCAACCCCGTGGCCAAGCACCGCCGGCTCAGCCTGCTCAAAACCCGTTACGACTGGGGGAGGGTCTATGCAAACCAGCTTCGCGCGTGAGGCGCATATCGAATATGACCGCGCCCTGCGCTTGGGGCAGCGGCAGTACAGCCAGCTGGTCAGCCGGGGCGAAAAGGGCAACCTGGTGGTGCTGGATGATCTGACCGACGAAAACCGCATCATGGCCTATGTCAAGCAGCCCACGCGCGAGATCTCCTTGAATCGCGTGATCGGCACCTACACCTCGGCCCGAGCCCATTCCTTCAGCGCCGGCTTCATGCCGCTGCACCCGGAGGGCTCGGAGTTTGCCTCCAAGTGGATCTCCCTGTGCGCCATCCATATGGAGGAGGGCCTGCGCGACCCCATCGAGGTCTATGAATACCTGTGGAAATACTATGTGGTGGAGGGCAATAAGCGCGTCAGCGTGCTCAAACACTTTGGCGCGGCCTCGGTGCGTGCGCAGATCACCCGGCTGATCCCCCAGCTGGACAGCCGTGACCCTGACACCGCCACCTACTACGCCTACCTGCACTACGACAAGGAAGGGCTGTTTAAGAACATACAATTGAGCTCGGCCGAGCGCTATGAGCTGCTGCGGGCGACCGAGCTGCGCCTGATGGCTGAGCTGCGGGCCTCCGGCGAGACCGAGCCGCTGAACTGCAACGCCATGTACCTGCACTTTGAGGGCGCCTATCAGCAGGCGGGCAGCACGCTGCCTCTGGGCGACGCCTTTCTGGAGTATTTGAAGGTCTACGGCTTTATCATCCGCACGCCCATGTCGCTGCTGACCGAGCGCATCAGCAATCTAAAGCCCCAGCTGGTGCTGGCGGCCAACCCGGAGGCGGAGCCCACGCTGCTGCTGGATGTGCGCGAGGAGCAGCCGCAGAGCTTCGTCACCCGCCTGTTCAGCGTCAAAAAGACGGCCAAGGTGCTCTTTGTCTATGAGCCTGGCCGGACTGAGAGCAACTGGCTGGGCGAGCATGAGAAGGGGCGCCTCAAGGTGCAAGAGGAGCTGGGCAGCAGCGTGCAGACCAGCTACCTGGACGATGTGACGCCGGACAAGGCCTATGATATGCTCACCGAGCATGCCAGTGATATGGACCTGGTGCTGGTCACCTCCACCCGCCTGGCCTCGGCCGCGCTGCGCTTTTCGCTGGAGCATCCAGCCTGCATGACGCTGGTCTATTCGCGGGTGCGGCAGGATTATCGCCTGAGCACCTATTATGGCAGATATTACGAGCCCGTCTTCCTCTGCGGCGTGGCGGCGGGCCTGGGCACCACGACGGGCAAGGTGGCCTATGTGACCCCACATACCGAGACCAAGCGCCACACCAGCGACATCAACGCCTTTGGCTTGGGGGTCAAGTCGGTGCGCCCGGAGGCGCAGATCTATCTGATGATGAAGGGCGTGACGGCAGAGGAGCCCACCAGCGCCGCCAACGGCATCCGTGAGGCGGTGGAGATGGGCTGCGATATCGCGCTGGTGCCGGACTATCCGGGCCTTAGCATGGTGGGGCCGCCGGAGGGCAGCTTCAGCTTTCTGCTGCGCCTGCATGACAAGGGCGCGCCCAGCGAGTACCTGGCCTCCCCCGCCTGGGATTGGGGCCGCTACTATACGGAGATCGTCAAGAGCTACCTCAATAACAGCCTGGATGTGCTGCGCCTGATCGACAAGCCCGACCCCACGGCCACCGGCCTGTGGTGGGGCCTGGCCACCGGCGCCCTGGCCTTTAAGACCACGGATTTCCTGCACCCCATCGCCAACAACATGCTGCATTATATCCGCAGCAGCATCCAGCTGGGCCGCTTCAACCCCTTCCACGGCCCCATCGTCGATCAGGAGGGCCTGGAGCGCGTGGCCCGCCATTCCGACCCCAAGCCCTATGAGATCCTCAACATGGACTGGATCGCGGACTTTATTCAGATCGTGGATTAGGGCAGGCGCAGCTCGAAGATCATATGCCAGCGTTTGCCGGTGACATAGAAGCGGTCGCCTTCGATATGCGCGATGCCGTTGAGCACGGCGTTGTCGTCGCGCGGCCGATCCTCTGGCAGCGCCAGGGCGCGCAGCTCGCTTAAGTCAATGCGCTGCAATACCTCGCCGCTGGCTCGATCTATTTTGATGATCTCATCGCTCATCCACACATTGGCATAGATGTAGCCGTTGGCGT
This sequence comes from uncultured Clostridia bacterium, assembly GCA_934615145.1. Classification (GTDB taxonomy): domain Bacteria; phylum Bacillota; class Clostridia; order Christensenellales; family Aristaeellaceae; genus UBA1038. The sequence goes on from CAKTTM010000001.1 coordinate 9,676, forward strand.
ACTCCAGCTCGTTGAGCCGGGGGATGGGCTGGCCCTGCCAGCTGACCGGCAGGCTGCCCGGGTGCTCAAAGCTGTCTGGATCGCGGATGGTGAGCGTGGCACTGCCGTCTGACATGTAGAGCCGCTCCCCATCAAAGCACAATCCCCAGCCCTCGCCGCTGTAGCGGGCCTGCCTGATCTCTGTGAGGGTCTGCCTGTCGTAGAGCCTGGCCTGGCCTTCCTGCCAGCTCAGCAGCCAGATGCCGGCCGGGGTCTCGGTCAGACCCTCGGCGAAGACCTCGCGCGGCAGCCCTTGCGCCTGCCGCAGCTGTCCGGTGCTCAAGTCCAGCTGGCCGATCATCGAGCGGCCGTAGAGTCCGGAGGAGAGGATGAGCCGGTCGTCCACCACTTCCAGCCCCTGAGTAAACAGGGCGGGGTTCAGCGGGTGGCTGGCAAGAATCTCCACCTGGGCGAAGGCACAAAGGCATATGAAAAGCGAGGCGGCCAGCGCCGCCAGCAGGATGAATGCATTCCCTCTGCGCCGCATGAGCCACCTCGCTTACATCATGGATAGTAAGGGTCTTCAGGCCTCCCAGTTGCGCTCCAGCGCGCGGGCCTTGTCCTCCTGAAGCAGTTTGCCAATCAGCTCGTCCTGGGCCATCACGCCCAGGTTTTCACCCTTGCGGGTGCGCACCGAGACCGTGCCCTGCTCCGCCTCGCGGTCGCCGATGACCAGCATGTAGGGCAGCTTTTCCATCTGCGCCTCGCGCACCTTGAAGCCTATCTTCTCATTGCGCAGGTCGATTTCGGCGCGCAGCCCGGCGGCGTTCAGCTTTTTGACCAGCGCCCGCGCGGCTTCGTCCGCGCGCTCGGTGATGGTCATCACCTTGACCTGCACAGGGGCCAGCCACAGCGGGAAGGCGCCGCCAAAGTGCTCGGTCAGTATGCCGATGAAGCGCTCCATGGAGCCAAAGAGCACGCGGTGTATCATCACCGGGCGGTGCTTCTCGCCATCGGGGCCAACATACTCCATCTCAAAGCGCTCGGGCAGGTTCATGTCCAGCTGGATGGTGCCGCACTGCCAGCTGCGGCCCAGGCTATCCTGCAGGTGGAAGTCTATCTTGGGGCCGTAGAAGGCGCCGTCGCCCTCATTGACGGTGTAAGGCATGCCCATCTCGTCCAGCGCGTCCTTGAGCGCCTGGGTGCTCAGCTCCCACATCTCGTCAGAGCCGATGGAATTTTCCGGCCTGGTGGACAGCTCTACTTTATAGGGGAAGCCGAAGGCCGAGTAGACCATGTCGTCCAGGGCATAGACGCCCTTGATCTCGTCCTTGATCTGCTCGGGCGTCATGTAGAGATGCGCGTCATCCTGGGTGAAGCAGCGCACCCGCATCAGGCCGTGCAGCGTACCGCTTTTCTCATGGCGGTGCACCAGGCCCAGTTCGCCCACCCGCTGGGGCAGGTCGCGGTAGCTCCACATCCGGCGCTTGTAGGCCAGGATGCCGCCGGGGCAGTTCATGGGCTTGATGGCGTAGTCCTCATCATCGATCTTCAGCGTGTACATGTTGTCGCGGTAGTTTTCCCAGTGGCCGCTTTGCTCCCAGAGGCTGCGCGAGAGGATGACCGGCGTCTTGATCTCTTCATAGCCGGCCTCGCGGTGTATCTCGCGCCAGTAATCCTCAAGCAGGTTGCGCAGCACCATGCCCTTGGGGTAGAAGAAGGGGAAGCCGGGCCCCTCGTCCTGTATGTCAAAGAGATCCAGCTCGCGCCCCAGCTTGCGGTGGTCGCGCTTCTTGGCCTCCTCCAGGCGCTGCAGGTAGCTTTCCAGGTCTTCCTTGTTGGTAAAGGCGGTGCCGTAGATGCGCTGGAGCATCTTGTTCTTTTCGTTGCCCCGCCAGTAGGCGCCCGCCACGCTGGTCAGTTTGAAGGCCTTGATGCGGCCCGTGGAGGGCAGATGGGGCCCGGCGCAGAGATCGACAAACTCACCCTGGGAGTAGAAGCTCAGCTCCTCGTCCTCGGGCAGGTCGCGTATCAGCTCTACCTTATAAGGTTCGCCCTTTTCTTCCATCAGTTTGATGGCCTCGTCGCGCGGCAGGGTGAAGCGCAGCTCGCGGTCATTCTTTTTGATGATGCGGGCCATCTCCTTCTCCACCTGATCGAGTATTTCCGGCGTGAAGGGCTCGGGCACATCAAAGTCATAGTAAAAACCGCTCTCGATGGCCGGGCCAATGGCCAGCTTGGCCTGGGGCACCACGTTTTTCACGGCGCTGGCCAGCACATGCGAGGCGGTATGGCGCAGCACCTTGCGCGCCTCCTCATCCTCAAAGCCCAGGAACTTTAGCTCGCCCCCGCCGTGCAGCGGCTGCTGCAGCTCCACCAATTCGCCGTTAAAGCTGGCCGCGATGACGTTCTTTCTGATCTCCGCGTCCATATCGCGCAGCATGTCCAGCGCGTTCGTGCCCTCGTCGTATACCCTTTTCTCTCCGTTCAACAATATCTCCATATCGGTCACCCTTTCTTAACAATTTCGGTACAAAAAAGCACTCATCCCCTGAGGGACGAATGCTGCTACATCCGCGGTTCCACCCTGTTTGCCTGTTGGCCTCTTGTCAGCGCTGTATCGCGCGCCGCGCGTCCCCTGATCCGGTGGTGGTACCCCATCTGCCTGCCTTGCCTGCGCTTTCAGCCGGGGCGCGGGCTCTCTTCAAGGTGGTGTAGCGGGGCTTGTCCTCCTTCTCGCCAAAGGATGGCTGCAGTATACGCCCCGCCTTCGCCGCTGTCAAGCCAAGTCCTGCGAAAACAAATTGTAAGAATTTCGAAAGATTTCGCCAATTTGCGCAATTTTGCCCGATTTTCTTAGAGAATGCTATTGTAAAACTAATTCTCGTGCTGTATACTCATACGCGTTGTGAAAGCAAACAACCGGGCGGCTGGGCACCGTCTGGGCCACATATCGTTCACAGAAGGAGCGGGAGTATGATCCACATTCAAACCCTCAGGGAAGGTTATCCACTATTCAAGGCGCTGGGCTCTGAAACACGCATCAGCATCCTGGAGCTGCTGGTCGAAAAGGGCCCGATGCGCATGACCGCCATCGCCCAGGAGCTCAAGATCACCGGCGGCGCTTTGACCAGCCATGTCAAGGCGCTCAATGAGGCCGGCATCCTCTCCATCGAGCAGCGCGGCGGCAAGCACGGCATCCAGAAGGTCTGCCGCGTCAATGACGAGCGCATCATCATCGAGTCCCCCATCAAGCGGCCGGGGATGAAGAGCTATGAGGCCGAGATCGAGATCGGCCAGTTTGTGGACAGCAAGGCCTCCGCGCCCTGCGGCGTGGCCACGCCCGAGCGCATTCTGGAGCCGCAGAACGACCCCACCAGCTTTGCCAACCCCGACCGCCTGCGCGCGGGCGTGATCTGGCTCAAAGACGGCTATCTGGAGTATCTGGTGCCCAACTTCATCAAGGAAGGCCAGCAGATGCTGGAATTGAAGATGTCGCTGGAGTGCGCGCCCGATCTGCCCCGCTCGCAGCCCAGGCTGCCCGGCCAGGTGGAGCTGTCCATCAACAATGTCAAGGTCTGCGCCTGCGGGCTGCCGGGCGAGGAGGGCAATGCCTACGGCATGTTCAACCCGGTCTGGTGGGATGAGAGCCACAACCAGCGGGGCACGCTGCACATGATCACCGTCAATGAGGACGGCACCTTTGTGGATGGCTACGCGGTCAGCGACATCAAGCTCAGCGACCTCAAGCTGGGCGTGGGCAAGTCCATCCCCGTCAGGCTCACCCTGCCCAAGGGCGAGGACAACAGCGGCCTGACGCTGTTTGGCCACGGCTTTGGCAACGCGCCCCAGGGCATCAAGATCAGCATGAACTACGAGGACAAGGGCAAGCCCAAGGCCAAGAAGCGAAATTAGTTTCGGGATATTTTCTGATTGCTAATGCGGGGGAGCCGAAAGGCTCCCCTTTCAAATGCTTTTCAGCAGGCGGCGCCTGTGGTATACTTGGTCAAGCGGGGGGCGCTGAAGGCAGCGGGCCCCGCGACAGCATCTGACAGTGGGTGAAGGAGTGTTGGCATGAAGGAAGTGCGCAAGGGCATGCTGCTGGTGATATCGGGTCCCTCTGGCACCGGCAAGGGAACGCTGTGCGAGCGGCTGCTGCGCTCTGACCCCAGCATTGTCTTTAGCGTGTCCGCCACCACGCGCAAGCCCCGCGAGGGCGAGATCGATGGCGTGCACTACCATTTCCTCACCGACGAGGCCTATGACCAGCTGCTGGCGCAGGACGCTTTTCTCGAGCACGCCAAGGTGCACGGCCACCGCTACGGCACGCTGATCAGCCAGGTGGAGCAGGGCATCGAAGAGGGCAAGAACATGCTGCTGGACATCGATCCCCAGGGCGCGCTCAATGTGATGCAGCGCAAGCCCGACACCGTCAGCGTCTTTGTGTTGCCGCCCAGCTATTCTGCCCTGCGCGAGCGGCTCAAGACCCGCAACACCGATGACCCCGACGAGATCTTGAAGCGCCTGGCCAACGCCTATGGCGAGTTTGCCATGCTCAAGCACTATCAGTACGCGGTGGTCAATGACGAGCTGGACCTGGCCTTTGAGCGCCTGACCGCCATCATCGTGGCCGAAAAGCACCGCACCATCCGCTACTTCCCCGAGATATACGAAAACTAAGGAGCAAAGCATGTCGATCAACAAACCGGGTATCGAAGAACTCAGGACCAAGGTGGACTCCAACTACACGCTGGTGATACAGGCCAGCCGCCGCGCGCGCCAGCTGATGGAGGGCCTGCCGCCCCTGATCGAGGCCGATGAGAAGAAGGCGCTGTCGGTGGCCATTGAGGAGATCAACCGCGGGCTGATCACCTATCACCGCAATCTGGAGGACGAGTAAGCCAGTGGGCGCGCTGCAGGGCAAGACCATTGTGCTGGGCGTCAGCGGCGGCATCGCGGCCTATAAGGCCTGTGAGCTGTGCTCGCGCCTGGTCAAAGCCGGGGCCAAGGTACATGTCATCATGACGGCCAACGCCTGCCAGTTCGTCATGCCCATGACGCTGGAGACCCTGTCGCAAAACCCAGTGACCACCGATGTCTTCGCCCGGCCGGAGGATCACCACGAGGTGGAGCATATCGCCCTGGCCAAGGCCGCTGACCTGTTTGTCATCGCGCCTGCCACCGCCAATGTCATCGCCAAGATTGCCGCCGGCATCGCCGACGATATGCTGACGACCACCCTGCTTGCCACCAAGGCGCCGCTGCTGATTGCGCCGGCGATGAACACGCAGATGTATTTCAATGCCGCCACGCAGCACAACCTGCAGACGCTCAAATCCCGCGGCGTGCAGACCATTGGCCCGGACGGCGGCCTGCTGGCCTGCGGGGATGTGGGCGCCGGCCGCATGAGCGAGCCGGTGGCTATCCTGGCGGCCATCGAGCAGCACTTTGCCAAGGTGCAGGACTACGCGGGCATCAAGGCGGTGGTGACCGCCGGCCCCACGCGGGAGATGCTTGACCCCGTGCGCTTCCTGACCAACCGTTCGTCGGGCAAGATGGGCTATGCCATCGCAGAGGCCCTGGCGGCCCGCGGGGCCGAGGTGACACTGGTCTCAGGGCCGGTCAGCCTGACGCCGCCCTTAGGCGTCAGGGTGGAGAGCATCACCAGCACACAGGACCTGCTGGAGCGCTTAAGCGCCCTGGCGCCCAAGGCCGATGTACTGATACAGGCGGCGGCGCCGGCGGACTATACCATGCAGGCCGCGACGGAGAAGATCAAGAAGCAGGACGGACAGCCGCTGACGCTCAGCCTCAGCCAGACGCCCGATGTGGCCAAGGCGGTGGGAGCCCATAAGCGGGAGGATCAGTTCTTCGTGGGCTTCGCGGCTGAGACAGGCAACAAGCTGGACAACGCCAGGAAGAAGCTGGTGGAGAAGAACCTTGACCTGATTTGCTTGAACGACGTTACCCAGCCGGGCGCCGGCTTTGAGGTGGACAGCAACCAGCTGACGCTGATCAGCCAGAATAAGGTGATGCGCCTGCCGCAGCTGAGCAAGCGGGAGACCGCCGACCGGCTGCTTGATGAGATACTGCTGCTTCGAAAGGGCGCTATGTGAGGCCAGGCTACGCCCAAGTCATTGTAGACATCGCCCACGCCGATGTGGACAGGGTCTTCACCTACGCGGTGCCTGACGGCATGGCGCTTGACATCGGCATGCGGGTCAGCATCCCCTTTGGCCACCAGGTCAAGGAAGGCTATGTGCTGGGGCTGAGTGAGGCCACTGACCTGCCGCCCGAAAAGATACGCCAGATCAAAGCCAGGCTGGAGGACTATCCGGCGCTGCTGCCGCCCTTGATCGAGCTGGCGCGCGAGATGAGCCAGAGCAGCCACTGCCCCTTGGCGGAGACGCTGCGGCTGATGCTGCCCGCGCAGATGCGCGGCGGCCGCGTCAAGGTCAAGACCCGCAAGGCGGCGCAGCTGATCGTCTCGGGCGACAAGCTGGATGCCGGCCGCGCCGCGCAGAGCCGTGCGCCCAAGCGGCGCCTGCTGCTGGATCTGCTGGCTGATGGTGAGATTCACCCCGTGGAGGAGCTGGCGCTGCTGGTGCGCGGGCCCCTGGAGGCACTCAAGGTGCTGGAGGGCCAGGGCCTGGTCAGCCTCTTTGATCAGGAGCTGCTGCGCTCGCCCTACCCCGATCAGCCCATCCGCGAGCCCGACCCGGTGCTCACCCCCTCGCAGGAGGAGGTACTGCAGGAGATACTGCCGGCGCTCAGCCGCAGGCAGGGCGCCTTCCTGCTACACGGCGTGACGGGCTCTGGCAAGACCGAGGTCTACATCCGCGCGGTGCGCCAGGCGCTCAAGCAAGGCATGGGTGCCATCGTGCTGGTGCCCGAGATCGTGCTCACACCGCAGATGGTGCGCTGGTTCCGCGGCCGCTTTGAGGATGAGGCCGCGGTGCTGCATTCCAGGCTGTCGGCCGGAGAGCGCTTTGACGAGTGGCGCCGCATCCGCCTGGGCCAGGCCCGCGTGGTCATCGGCGCCCGCAGCGCCATCTTTGCGCCGGTGAGCAACCTGGGGCTGATCATCATCGATGAGGAGCACGAGGGCAGCTATGTCTCAGACCGCCTGCCCGCCTATGACGCAAGGCAGGTGGCACAGAGCCGGGCAAAACGCGAGGGCGCGGCCCTGCTGCTGGCCAGCGCCACGCCCTCTATCTTGTCCTTTGCCAAGGCCAGGCGGGGCGACTACATGCTGCTGGAGATGCCAGAGCGCGTCAACGGCCGCCCGCTGCCTCAGGTCAGCGTGGTGGATATGCGTCAGGAGCTGCGGCTGGGCAACAAGGGCATGTTCTCCGGCCTGCTGCTGGAGAAGCTGGATCACTGCCTGAGCCAGGGGCAGCAGGCGATGCTCTTCATCAACCGCCGCGGCTACGCGCCCAGCGTGGTCTGCCGAAAGTGCGGGCACACCATGGCCTGCCAGGCCTGCGATGTCAGCCTGACCTGGCATAGCTGGGATCAGGCCCTGCACTGCCACTACTGCGGGCAAAGGTCGCCGATGCCCAGCAGCTGTCCGGCCTGCGGCTCTGGCTATATCCGCACGGTGGGCGTGGGCACGCAGCGGGTGGAGGAAGAGGTGCAAAAGCGCTTTCCCGGCGTCAGCATCGTGCGCATGGACAATGACACCACCCAATTGAAAGACGGGCACCGCAAGCTGATCAACCGCTTTCGCTCGGGCGAGGCTCGGGTGATGGTGGGCACGCAGATGATTGCCAAGGGCCTGGACTTTCCGGAGGTCACCCTGGTGGGCGCCGTGCTGGCCGATCTGTCGCTCAACCTGCCCGACTACCGCAGCGCCGAGCGCAGTTTCCAGCTGCTCACCCAGGTGGCGGGCCGCGCGGGCCGGGCCAGCATGCCAGGCGAGGTGGTCATCCAGACCTATCAGCCCGAGCATTATGCCATCCGGGCTGCCGCCAGCCAGGACTACCGCAGTTTCTTTGAGGAGGAGTTTGGCCGCAGAAGGCGCGATCTCTACCCCCCCTTTACCTTGCTGTGCCGCCTGCTGTGCCAGTCCGCGCAGGAGGGCGTCGCGCGGCAAACCAGCGCCGCGCTCTACGCGCGGGTGGAGCAGCTGTGCGCGGCCGACGCCGCCATCAAAAAGCGGGTATTATTCTTTCGTGAGGATGAGGCGCCCATCAAGAAAATCATGGGCCGCTGGCGCGCCCAGGTCTACATCAAGCTGTTGGAGCATCCGGATTCGCAGCGGGTGCTGCAGCACCTGCAGACCCTGGCGCAGGAGGACTGGCCCTGCGAGGTCAGCCTGGAGATCAACCCCGCCTCATTAGCCTAAAAGGAGTCAAGACATATGTCAAAGAAAAAGATACTGACCATTGGCGAGCCGCTGCTGCGCGCCGTGAGCCACCCGGTCAAAAAGTTTGACCTGCGGCTGTCCATGATATTGCGCGACATGGCAGACACCATGTACCAGGCCAATGGCATCGGCCTGGCAGCACCGCAAGTCGGCTTGATGCGCCGCATCATCGTCGTAGATGTGGGCGAGGGCCTGGTGGAGATGATCAACCCTGAGATCATCGCCCACGAGGGCGAGATCGCTATGGACGAGGGCTGCCTGTCGGTGCCCGGCCGCCGCGGCTGCGTTACCCGGCCTGAAAAGGTGACCGTGCGCGCCCAGGACAAGAAGGGCAAGCACTTCGAGGTGGAGGCCGACGGCCTCTACGCGCGCTGCCTGCAGCACGAGATCGACCACCTGGACGGCGTGCTGTATGTGGACAAGATGGACTACGAGGTCTTTGAGGACGAGGATGAGGAACTGCAGGAGGCGGCGGGCGTATAGGCATGCGAATCGTGTTCATGGGCACGCCTGACTACGCGGTGCAGTCCCTGCGGGCGCTGGTGGATAGTGGCCATCAGGTGGTGGGGGTCTTCACCCAGCCGGACAAGCCCAAGGGCCGCGGTGGCAAGGTGCTGCCCCCGCCCGCCAAGGTCTATGCCCTGGCGCAGGGCATCCCCGTCTTTCAGCCATCAAGGATACGCCAGGACGGGGTGGCGGCGCTGGAGGCGCTGCGGCCCGATCTGTGCGTGACGGCGGCCTTTGGCCAGATACTCTCCCAGGAGGTGCTGGACATACCGCCGCTGGGCACCATCAATGTGCATGCCTCGCTGCTGCCGGCCTATCGCGGCAGCGCGCCCATCAACTGGTGTTTGATCAAGGGGGAGACGCTGACCGGTGTGACCACCATGATGACCGACAAGGGCATCGACACCGGCGACATCCTGCTGCAGCGCGAGTGCGCCATCGAACCGGATGAGACCGCGGGGGAACTGACACAGCGCCTGGCCAGCCTGGGGGCTGAACTGCTGATCGATACCATCAGGCGCCTCGAGGCCGGTGACCTGCCGCGCAGGCCGCAGGACGAGGCGCAGGCCAGCTATCACCCCATGCTGCGCAAGGAGATGGGCCGCATCGACTGGCGGCTGCCAGCGCAGGCGCTGGCCAATCTGGTGCGCGGGCTCAACCCCTGGCCCTGCGCCTACACGGCCTCGCCCTGGGGGACGCTGAAGATCCTCAGCGCCTGGGCAGAGGAGGGCGTATCAGGCCAGCCCGGCCAGGCCCTGGAGGCCAATGACAGACAAGGCCTGCTGATAGGCACCGGGCAGGGCGCCTTGCGGGTGGAGAGCCTGCAGGCACCCGGCGGCAAGGCGATGCGCGCGCAGGACTATCTGCGCGGCCATCCGCTGCCGGAGGGCAGCAACTTCCTGGATGACGGAGAGGACGGCAAGCCATGAGCGAGAAAGACAGGAAGGGCCCCTACGGCCGCCCGGCGCCGCGCCAGGATGCGCCGCGCAGACAGGACAGGCCCCGCCCCCCGCAGGGCGAGCGGCAGTATCGCCGCCCCGCGCCCAAGCCTGAGGGCGGCGAACGCAGGTTTGGCCGCCCCGCGCCTCGGCCAGCGGATGGTGAGCGCAAGTTCGGTCGCCCCGCGCCTCGGCCTGAGGGTGGCGAGCGCAAGCCCTTTGGTCAACGCCCTGCTGGGCCCAGGCCCGCTGAAGGCGAGCGCAAGTTCGGCCGTCCCGCTCCTCGGCCCGCTGAGGGCGAGCGCAAGTTCGGTCGCCCGGCGCCCCGGCCTGAGGGTGGCGAGCGTAAGTTTGGTCGCCCCGCGCCCAAGCCCGCTGAGGGAGAGCGAAAGCCCTTCGGTCGTCCTGCGCCCCGGCCTTCGGATAGCGAGCGCAAGCCCTTTGGCCAGCGCCCCGGCGGCGACAGGCCGGCCTTTGGCCGTCCTGCCGGGCCCAGACCTGCCTTCAATAAGCCGGGTTCGGGCAGCCCCCGGCCGCTGACCGACCCCAAGCCGGCAAGGCCCGCGCCGGGCATGAGCTCGGACGCCCGCAAGTCAGCCTGGCAGGTGCTCAACCGCGTGCTGCTGGAATCCGGCTTCGCCTCGCTGAGTCTGGATGAGCATTTCAGCACCGTCTATCTATCGCCGCGCGACAAGCGGCTGTGCACCCACATCGTCTACCTGACACTGGAAAATGTGAACCGGCTGGACTTCGCGCTCGACCGCCTGCTGGAGGATCCCTCGCGGCTGGACAAGCGGCTGCGCAACCTGCTGCGTCTTAGCGCCGCGCAGATACTGCTGCTGGATCGCGTGCCGGACAGCGCCGCCGTCAATGAGGCGGTCAAGCTGACACGCGAGGCCGGCATGGAGGAGCTGACCGGCCTTGTCAACGGCGTGCTGCGCAACCTGATCCGCTCGATCGATGAGATCCCCTGGCCCAAGCCCGAGGATGGGCTTAGCTTCTACACCATCATGCACTCGCTGCCCGAATGGTATGTCAGCCAGGTGCTGGCCGACTATGGCCCTGAAACGGGCCATCAGATACTGATCTATCAGCGGCCCCGCCACGGCATCACCATCCGGCCCAACTTGAACCGCGTCAGCGAGGCGCAGTTTCAGCAGATACTGGACAAGAAGACCTGGACGCACGAGAAGGGCATCATGCCCCAGGCCTGGCAGGTCTATGGCGCGGCGGATATCGCCCGCGATATTGACTTTCTGGAGGGCAGCTTTTCCATACAGGGCGAGGGCAGCATGGTGGCGGCGGAGGCCGCGTACCTGAAGCTGGGCGCCCAGGTGCTGGACACCTGCGCCGCGCCCGGCGGCAAGGCCGCCTACCTGGCGGAAAAGATGCAGGGCACCGGGCGCATCCACGCCTGGGATGTACATGCCCATCGGGTGGACCTGATACAGGCCCTGGCCGAGCGGCTGCGCTTTTATAACATACGCCCGGCGCTGCGTGACGCCCTAGTCTACCGTGAGCAGCTGGAGACCAGCATGGATGTGGTGCTGATCGACGCGCCCTGCACCGGCAGCGGTGTGATGATCGACAAGCCCGACCTCAAGGCCCGCCTGCAGCAGGAAAACTTGACCTCCCTGGTGCAGACGCAGCGGCAGATGCTGGATACCTGCTGGCGCTATGTCAGGCCCGGCGGCCTGCTGGTCTACGCCACCTGCTCGCTGCTGCCAGACGAGAATGAGCGCCAGGTGGCCGCCTTCCTGAGCGAGCATCCGGCCTTTCAGATGGACCCGCTGCCGGACAGCATCCCCGAGCAGCTGCGCCAGCAGACAGGGGAGCACGGCCTGCAATTGCTGCCCCACCGCGATGGCACCGAGGGCTTCTTTGTCGCCCGCATGAGGCGGATGGGATGAGGGAGCAGCTGCACGGCTATATGCCGGGTGAGCTCAGAGACTGGCTGAAAGGTCACGATCAGCCCGCCTTTCGCGCGGCGCAGCTCTTTGGTTGGCTGCACAAGGGCGCCAGCTTCGACCAGATGAGCAACCTGCCCAAGGCCCTGCGCGAGGCGCTGCAGGCCCAGGCCGATGACGCCCCCACGCGCATCGAGGAAAGGCTGGTCTCCGCCAAGGATGGCACGATCAAATACCTGTTTGCCATGCGCGACGGCCACTGCGTGGAGGGGGTGCAGATGCGCTACCGCCACGGCGTGACGCTGTGCCTGTCCACCCAGGTGGGCTGCCTGATGGGCTGCTCCTTTTGCGCCAGCACCCTGGAGGGCAAGGCCAGAGACTTGACCGCGGCCGAGATGCTGCACATGGTGCTGGTGGTGGGTGGCGAGCTGGGCGATGAGCGTGTGGGCAACATCGTGCTGATGGGCTCGGGCGAACCCTTTGACAACTATGAGCAGGTGGTGCGCTTCCTGCGGCTGGTCAGCCATCCGGAAGGGCTGAACATTGGCCTGAGACACATATCGCTGTCCACCTGCGGGCTGGTCGACCAGATGCGCGCCTTCGCGCAGGAGGGGCTGCCGGTGACGCTGTCGGTCTCCCTGCACGCGCCCAACGACCAGATCCGCCAGAGCATGATGCCCGTGGCCCGCCGCTGGCCGATGGATCAATTGCTGGATGCCTGCCGCTACTATATTGAAAAGACTGGCCGGCGCGTGGTCTTTGAGTATGCCCTGGTGGAAGGGGTCAATGACAGGCCCGAGCACGCCCGCGAGCTGGCCTCGCGCCTACGGGGCATGCAGTGCCATGTCAACCTGATACCGCTCAATCACGTGCCCGAGCGCCAGCTGCGGGGCGTCAGCGTTCGGGGCGCAGCCGGCTTTCTGCAGGCGCTGGAGAATCTGCACATTTCAGCCACCCTGCGCCGCGAGATGGGCGACGACATCGCCGGCGCCTGCGGGCAGCTGCGGCGGCAGTACCTCAAGGCCGGGGCCGGCAACCTGATGGACCCATCACTTGAGCCAAAGGAGGAAAACAGCCTATGAGAGCCGTCTGGCGCACGGACATCGGCCGGGTGCGCAGCACCAATCAGGACGCCTTCCTGGCGCAGGGGGGCCAGTATCCGCTCTACGCGGTGGCAGACGGCATGGGCGGCCATCTGGGGGGCGACATCGCCAGCGCCATGGCCATCGAGGGCCTGAAGGATTGTTTGCGTGATCAGCGGCCGGACGAGGCCTTGATCAGCCGCTGTGTCAGCCGGATATCCCGGCAGATCTATGACAGACAGCTCAAAGAGACCAGCCTGCAGGGCATGGGCACCACGCTGACATTGCTGTGGGAGGATGAGCAGCAGGTCTACCTGGGCCATGTGGGCGATAGCCGGGCCTACCTGCTGCGCGAGGGCATGCTGCACCAGCTCTCCCACGATCACAGCCTGGTCAGCGAGCTGCTGCGCTCGGGCGTCATCGATGAGGCGGCGGCGGGGGACTATCCCTACCGCAATGTGATTACAAGGGCGGTGGGCACCGAGGAAGAGATACTCTGCGACACCGCGGTGATCGACAAGCTGCCAGGCGACCGCTTTTTGCTGTGCTCAGATGGGTTGAGCGAATACATCAAGCGCGAGCAGATGCAGGAGATGCTGCACAAGGAGAGCCTGGAGCTGATCGCCGACACCCTGCTGAGCCGGGCGCTGGAGCGCGGCGGGCGGGACAACATCACGCTGATACTGCTGGAGGTGCCCAGGTGATCGGACAGCTGATCGCGCAGCGCTACCAGATCATACAGCGCATCGGCGAGGGCGGCATGGCCATCGTCTACCTGGCCAAGGACCTGCGCACCGGCCACGATGTGGCGGTCAAGTTCCTGCGGCCGGAGTTCAAGGAGAATCCGGAGTTCATCAGCCGCTTTCATCGGGAGGCCACCGCGGCCAGCAAGATGAGCCACCACAATATTGTCAATCTGCTCGATGTCGGCGGCAACACCGAGAACCCCTACATCGTCATCGAGTATGTGGACGGCAAGACCCTAAAGGACATCATCCGCGACCGCAAGCGCCTGCCAGAGGATGTCTCCTGCCAGATCGCCATCCGCATACTCTCCGCCCTGCAGCACGCGCACCAGGCAGGCATCATCCACCGCGATATCAAGCCGCAGAACATACTGGTTAATCAAAAGGGCTATATCAAGGTCTCTGACTTTGGCATCGCGCGCATGGTGGGCGCCAACACCGCAACCATCACCGACGCCAACAACTCGGTCATGGGCTCGGTGCACTATTTTTCGCCCGAGCAGGCCCGCGGCGAGACCGCCCTGGTCGTCAGCGACCTGTACTCGGTGGGCGTGGTGCTCTATGAGATGCTGACGGGCTCTGTGCCCTTTGACGGCGAGACATCGGTGGCCATCGCGCTGCAGCATGTGCAGGCCAGGCCGCGGCCTATCCGCGACATAGCGCCAGAGGTATCGCCCGCCATCGAGGGCGTGGTGATGAAGGCGCTGGAGAAGGAC
>CAKTTM010000002.1 GCA_934615145.1 uncultured Clostridia bacterium
TCACCTGCTCGAAGAAAAACCCGCCCGCGGGCGCGGTGCTGCAATTGCTGCAGCAGCTGAATACCCGCACCTGGCTGACCATGGATGGCGACATCGCGCTGACCAGCGACGGCCAGGGCATCACCTTCAAGCAATAGGAGGGAGCACGTGAAAGCATTATTCATCGGCGGCACAGGCAACATCAGCCTGGCCATCTCCCGCAAGCTGCTGGCCATGGGCTGGGAGCTGAGCGTATTAAACCGCGGCAACAAGGGCGAGCTGCTGCCCGGCGCCGAGCAGATCACCTGCGACATCGCCGATGAGCAGGCGGTGGCGGCCAAGCTGAAGGGCAGGCGCTTTGACGTGGTGGCGCAGTTCATCGCCTTTACGCCTGATCAGGTGGCGCGCGACATCCGGCTGTTTGAGGGCAGGTGCGATCAATACATCTTCATCAGCAGCGCCTCCGCCTACCGCAAGCCCATCCTCTCCCCCTTCATCACCGAATCCACCCCGCTGCACAACCCCTACTGGCAGTACTCGCGCGACAAGATCGCCTGCGAGGAGGCCCTGATGGCCGCCTATAAGGCGCAGGGCTTCCCGGTGACCATCGTGCGCCCCAGCCATACCTATGGCGAAAACGCGCTGCCCCTGGCCCTGCACGGCCGCATGGGCCCCTGGCAGGTGCTGGAGCGTGTGCGGCAGCAAAAGCCCGTGCTCATCAGCGGCGATGGCACCAACCTGTGGACGGTGACCACCGCCGACGACTTTGCCGATGGCTTCATCGGCCTGATGGCCAACACCCACGCCCTGGGCGAGGCCGTGCACATCACCTCCGACGAGGCGCTGAGCTGGAACCATATCCACCAGATCGTGGCCAATATCATGGACAGGCCCTTCATCCCCTGCTATGTGCCGGCAGCCCTGTTAAAGCGCGTGGCGGGCGGCGACTGGGAGGGCGGCTTGATCGGCGACAAGGCCAACACCGTGCAGTTTGATAACAGCAAGCTAAAATCCCTGGTGCCCGGTTTCCGGGCCAAGACCCGCTTTGACCAGGGGGCGCGGCTCTCCATCCACAATATACTGACCAAGCCCGGCCTGCAGCGGCCGGACCCCGCCTTTGACGCCTTCTGCGACAGGGCGGTTGCCATCATGGGGCAGGCGGAACAGGACTTCGCACAGCTGAGCCTGTGAGCAAAACATACGATACATAAGGAGGCAGGAGTCTATGTACCTTCAGGAGCTGTTTGGACTCAAGGACAAGGTGGCGCTGGTCACAGGCGGCGGCCAGGGCATCGGCCAGGTGCTGGCCCAGGGCCTGGCCCGCGCGGGCGCCAAGGTGGTCATCATGAACCGCAATAATGTGCAGGACACCGTGGCGCTGATCAAGGGCGAGGGCGGCGAGGCCCTGGGCATCAAGGGCGATGTCACCAGCCAGCAGGAAGTGGACGCCGCCCTGCAGATGATCATGGCCTACTACGGCCGGCTGGACATCGTGGTCAACAACGCCGGCATCTGCATGCACCAGAGCACTTTTGAGATGACGCCGGAGGATTTCTCCCGGGTCATCGATGTCAACCTGCTGGGGCCCTTCATCGTCTCCCGCGCCGCGGGCCGCCTGATGATCGACCAGGGCACACGAGGCAATATCGTCAACATCGCCTCCATGTCCGGCTCCATCGTCAACATCCCCCAGTGGCAGTGCAGCTACAACGCCTCCAAGGCGGGTCTCATCCACCTGACAAAGTCGCTGGCCATGGAGTGGGTGGATCACGGCATCCGCGTCAACTCGCTCAGCCCCGGCTACATCGCCACCCCCATGTCCACCGACAACCCGGCGGAGATGAACGAGGCCTTCATCAAGCTGATCCCCCAGCGCCGCATGGGCGAGGCGGAGGAGCTGGTCCCCACCCTGCTGGCCATGGTCAGCGACAAATCCGGCTACACCACCGGCAGCGACTTTATCGTTGATGGCGGGTATACCAGTCTGTAAGGTTTATCTGGTCAATCAAAAAGGCTCCCGCTGGCATTCGGCCGGCGGGAGCCTTCATTCATCCTGTCTGATGGTCAGTACCCCAGCTTCCCCCCGCAGTCCAGCAGCCTTTCCCCGTCCCGCTCCACTGTCATGCTGAAGGCGTCGCCCTGCACCTTGAGGTCCAGGGTGACGGGGCCGCCGGGCATGATCTCGCGGTTGTAGTTGGCCAGGAAGTGGGTGATGGGGCGGTCTTTCAATATCTCGGCGCCCAGCATGTCCTGGGCCCAGTCGCCCACGCGGGTGTTGTTGACATGGGCGTTTAAGTCAAAATCAGAGTACAGCAGCGGCCGCTGTACTGCCTTGCCCTCGCCCTGCAGCAGTTTGACAGCACCTGGATAGCCGATGGCGGGCGTCAAGTGGCTGTTGTCGGGCATCATGGCATTGATATCGGGCAAATAGGCCATGCGGTGGGTGTTGATATCGGCCAGCGTCCAGCCGCCCGAGCCATGCGCCAGCGGCGTGCCATCCTCCAGCGTGAAGCTGTGGTAGCGCGGGTAGAGCGTGCGCCGGGGCGTGCCCGGCCAGGTGGTCGCCACCACGATGTCGCCGACTCTCGGGCTGCGGATCAGCTTCACCTCATTGCGGATCAGCACCCAGATGACCCCGCGGGCCAGCATCTCATCCCGGCTCATGCCCAGCGCCGCCGACTGGCGCCCGCCCATCTCCTGCATGGCGATCATGATCTCCCCCGGCCGCCAGACGCCATACTGGTCGCAGTGGCTGGACATGTAGATGAATTTCTCTGTGTGGACACTCATGGGCAAGGCTTCCTTCCTCTTGTGTTACTCATCGGGCTTGAGCAAGAAGGCCGCCCAGGGGCCGGGCGCCGGGCTTTGGGCCAGCTCAAGCAGCAGCGCGGTATAGTCGGCGATCCGCCGCGTCACCGGGCCTTCAAAATCCTCAGCATATTGCAGCGCCAGGCCCGTCAGCTCATAGAAGGGCAGGCCCTTGGCATGGCCGGGCGTGTGCACCGTGCTGCAGGCCTGGGCCAGCGCGTGGCAGCAGGCGGCCTCAGCAGGGCTGCTCATCTCGCCCGCCATGGCGTGCAAGGCCAGTATGGCTCGCTTGGCCTGTGGCAACTTGACCTGCCCCCTGGCCCATGCCCAGCCCAGCCTCAGACAGTCGGCCGGCCGACTGTCAAAAGGATATTGCTGCGCCAGCCGCCGCGCCAGGGGCTCCGCCGCCGTCAGCGCCCAGCGCGTGACCGTCAGCCGTGCATGCCCGGCCAGCAGATCCAGCAGGCCCTGCAGGCAGGCGCTGTCGCTGTCAAAGAGTATGGCGCGGCCGCGCCTGCGCTTGGCATGGACATCGGCGTAGAGGCTGTCCGCAGGCATCTCACTCAAAGCGCAGATCCAGATTGATCTGGGCCACCTTGGATATCGTCTCATGCACCGAGCAATACTTGCCCGCCAGCTCCGCCGCCCTGGCAAAGCCCTTCTCGTCCTTGGCGCCCTCGATGGTGAAGACCATGTCCACGGTCTTGAGCGTGGTGGGCACCTCCTCGCGCTTGACGCCGTGGATATCGAGCCTGGCCCCCTGATAGTCCAGGCGCATCTTCACCGCGATCTCCTGGAAGGTATGGTAGTAGCAGGCCCCCAGGGCGCCCAGCATCATATCGTAGGGCGCCAGGCTGCCGGGCTCCGTGCCGATGCGCACTGTGTCGTTCTTGGCGATCAGCTCGCCCTCAAATGTGTTTTTGAACTGCATCCTCACCTTGGTACCGGCCATGCGATTACCCCGCCTTTCAATTGATAGCCCTATTATACACCAAAGCGCTCACTCGTCCTCCAGCTGCATCAGGCGCAGCCGGGCGTCCGACTCCCGCAGGAAGCTGTCCAGGTTCATGCCGCCCTGGGCATAGCGCCGCGCCAGCGACAGCAGCTCAGGCGCGTAAAGGCTGGCGTTGAACATGCGATCGGCGATGATGGCGCGCTGCATCAGGCCGCGATAATCTGCCAGATCCTGCGGCGCCACCCTGTACATGCTGCGCGTGAAGGAGGCCTCATTTTCCTCCGCGTCTCGAAGCTGCGCCTGGATGCCGCTGCGCTCGGCCTCGGGCGCTGCGGCCAGCTGCGCTCTGAGCGCCTCCGCTTTGGCGCGCCATTGCTCGCTCCCCACGCGAGATCCCTTGTTCTCCAGCGGCTCATCCATGTCTGTGCGCAGCATCAGCCGCGTCTCCTCGTCCAGGCTGGCTAGGTAGTTCTCCACATAGCGCAGCGCCGCCTGCGGCTGCGCGCTGCGCGCGTGGATGGCCAGGTAGCCTGCCTTGACGGGCAGCACGGGCGCTGTCTTCGCATCGATGGACAGTATCAAGGGGCGTCTATCGATGCTGGGCTCTTCCTGCCGCTGACCGGTAAAATTGCTCGGGCGGTAGTTGCTGCTTTGCAGCAGCGCCGACTTCTCACGCCAGGCCTCGCCTTGCCCCTGGGCAGACCCGCGCAGATCCTCCGTCATGCGCAGCATATGGCGCAGCTGCGGCGTATCATAGCGCAGGGGCTCACCCGCGTAGCGCTGGGCGGCGAAGTTGAGCATCAGTGCCTCGTCGATAAGAGCGCCATAGGCACTCGACCCGCCAAAGAGCAGCCAGTCGTCCAGTTCGTCCGCCCTGGGCCCCTGCCAGGCCTGCGCCAGCTCACAGGGATCGGCAAAGCTGCGCGGCGGCTTTAGGCCCAGCTGCTCAAACTGGCTGGGTGCCATGTCGTAGATGTCCGCGTCAACATAGACTGGCAGCAGGTAGATGCCCTCCCCCCGCCTGGCCTCATCCTGCAGCAGCGGGTAGCAGGCATCCAGATGCTCGCGGATAGCGGCGCTGCCGCTCATGTCCAGACAGAAGCCCTTGTCCACCAGCCGCTTGACCTCGTGCCAGTCAGACGCCAGGAACAGCAGATCGATATCCGCCGCGCTGCGGCTGAGCAGTTCCCCCAGCCGCACGGCATCCTGCCCGTCCACATCCATCGTTTCGACCCTCAGCTGCGGCATCAGGCGCAGGGCGCGCTGATGGGTATCGGGCTCCAGGATCCAGCCATAAAGCTTGAGCCTCGCCCCGTCCTGGGCCAGCGGCAGCGAGGGGACAACCAGCGCCGCGCCCTGCATCAGCACGCCGCAAAGCACGCCGGGCAGCGCCACCAATCTGTCGCCATTGCCCCAGGGATAATCGCTCTGCGGCAGATAGGCGCACAGCCGCTCCTGGCCATCTGCTTTGCGCTGGTAGAGCCGGCCCTGGCTGGCGTAGAGCAGGGCCTGCTGCTCACCGTCCCAGCTAAGCGCCAAATCACCCGTGTCTGGGCGCAGCTGCTGGAGCGTATACATCCCCTCTGTGGATCCGCTGATCGGGTCAAAGCGCCTGATGTTCACCGCCCCGGCCTGATTGGTTGATGTGAGCTCAAAGCACAGGCCCAGCAGCTGGCCATCCTCATAGGCGCACATGGCCTGCAGATGCTATGGCTGCTCTGCGTGCGCATCAGCGCGTACAGCCGCCCGCCCATCAGCACGATCTGCTCGGGCGGCAGCCAGTCTTCCTCGCTGTCGTTCTCCGGCCGGCCCTCCAGCTGGATGGGTGACGCCATCAGCAGCCTGTCCTGATCGATGCTCAGGGGGTAGAGCGCGCTCTGCGCCGGGACATACAGGTATAGCGCCTCGCCCTGCGCCGTCAGCCAGCCGCGCGGCAAGGGCTGATCGCTGGGGATCAGGCGGTATTGCTCCCCTTTCCTGATATGCAGGCCCTGGGCGCTCAGCAGCAGGTGCCTGCCCTGCCAGGCGCACTGGCTGATGACATCGATGGGCTCTCCGGCCTCAGTTCGGGGCGCCTGGGCAGCCGGCTGCGCCAGCGCGGCGGAGCCGGGGTAGCCGCACAACAGCATTAGCGCCAGCAGCAGGCACAGCATTTTTCGTGGCATGGGCGTCACCTCTCATACTCAATGCGTATGAGAGGATGATAGATCATTGAGATATGTTTATCAAAGGGCGCTATGTAAAATGCTGGGGCTGGTGGGCGGGCCTGCATCCTGCGCGTAGATCGGCAGCACCAGCTGCAGGCAGGGGTTCCAGGGATCCCATAGCTCGGGGAAGACCTCCAGGCGTATGAAGCCCATGGCTTCATAAAAAGCGATCGTGCGGTCGTATTCAGGGTAGTGCCCCTGATCCACGGTCTTCACCTGCAGCAGGATGTCGCCCGCGGCGCGGCAGTGCTTTAGCGCCGCCGCCAGCAGCGCCCGGCCGATGCCCTGGCGGTGGCTGCCGGGCAGCACGCCCATGCAGTGGATCTCGCTGGCCTGGGGCGCCGTGCGCTTCAGGCTGATGAAGCCCAGCGGCTCCTCGCCCGCCATCGCCGCCCAGACCGGCAGCGAGGCGCATTCACTGATGTAATTGGCCGTGCTCTCCGGCAGGCCAAACCAATCGGGCAGTTGGCGCAGGATGTCGGCGGCGACCTCACTGCGGCGGGCGGGGTCTTGTATGTGGATGACATGATATGGCGTCATGCAATGCTTCTCCTCTTAGATGCGAAAATGAGGCCCTGGATGGGGCCGACCGTCAGGAGCGCATCGCTTCATGTCACGAGAGAATCATAGCACAGGGAGGATTTGTTCGGCAAGCTATCGGGAATCATGAAGGGAAAGGCCCCTGCGGTTTGTAGCGCAGGGGCTGATTTTGTTTGCCGCAAAGAGTCACTTCGCTCTCTTTGCTCAGGGTCTTTGGGCTGCGGCCCGGGATCTGGGGGCTGTCAGCCCCCAGGCCCCCTGACAAGGGCTTTCAGCCCTTGACCCATCTTTGAGTTGACTTAGCGAAGGACCTTGCTCAGGAATTCTTTCGTGCGGGCGCCCTGGGGGTGCCCGAATAGTTCTTCCGGGCTGCCTTGCTCGGCGATCAAGCCCTCATCCATAAACAGCACCCTGCTGGATATCTCCCTGGCAAAGCCCATCTCATGCGTCACAATAATGCTCGTCATCCCGCCGGCCACCAGCTGCTTGATCACCGCCAGCACCTCGCCCACCATCTCCGGATCCAAGGCACTCGTCGGCTCGTCAAACAGCATCACCTCCGGATCCATCGCCAGCGCGCGCACGATCGCCAGCCGCTGCTTCTGCCCGCCCGACAAACGCCTGGGGTGCTCGTCCCGCTTGTCATACAGGCCCACCCGGCTTAACAGCTCCAGCGCATATTGATCCATCTCCTTGACCCCGCGTTTCTTGAGCATCACGGGCGCCAGCGTGATGTTCTCCTTCACGCTCAGATGCGGGAAAATATTGAAGTGCTGAAACACCATCCCCATCCGCTGCCTGTGCTTATCAATATCCACGCCCTTGCCCGTCAGGTCCACCCCGTGGAACAGCACCTGACCAGAGGTCGGCATCTCCAGCAGGTTCAGACACCTCAAAAAGGTGGACTTGCCGCTGCCCGAGGGCCCGATCACCGATATCACCTCGCCCTTGGTGATCGTCTCGTTGATGCCCTGCAGCACCACCAGCTCACCAAAGTGCTTGACCAGATTTCTCGTCTCAATCACTGGCCTTCAGCCTCCTCTCAAGCCGCGCGATGCCCTTGGACAGCGTGAATGTCAGCAAAAAGTAGACCACGCCCACGATGATCAGCGGCTCGATCACCAGGAACATGTTGCCGCGGATCACATTGTACTGCGTCATCAGGTCGCCCACAAAGAAGGTCGCCGCCAGCGATGTCTCCTTGATCACGCTGACAAACTCATTGGCCAGCGCCGGCAGTATGTTCTTGACCGCCTGGGGCAGCACGATGCGCACCATCGCCTGGCGGGAGTTGAGCCCCAGCGTTCTCGCCGCCTCCATCTGCCCGGAATCCACCGCCTGGATACCCGCGCGCACGATCTCGCACACATAGGCGGCCGAGTTGAACACCAGCGCGATCACAATGGAGGCAAACTTGCTGGGCTCAGGCAGCGACAGCGCCTTGAGCAGATCCGGCAGCATAAAGTAAAAGAAGTACAGCTGCAGCAGCAGCGGCGTGCCGCGCACCACCTCCACATAGCCTGTGGCCAGGCCGCGCACCACCGTGATCTTGCTGCGCCGCATCAGCGCCAGCAAGGAACCAAACAGCGTGCCGCCCAGCACCGCGATGGCGCTGAGCAGCAGCGTATAGCCCATGCCCTGCAGGAACAGCGCCCAGTACCGACTGAGCACCTTGCCCAGGTTGGGGATCATATTTGTGAACAAAGACAGCCTCCTCCAGACCTCAGTGTTTATTGATGAGCGCTCAGCGCCTCCAGCGCGCTCACCGCGCGCAGCACCATGGGCGTGTTCACCGCGTAGGGCAGGCCCTGCATGTCCGGCTTCTCGCAGACCTGCTGCAGCACCTCTTGCACCAGCGGCTCACCCAGCATGATACCCATCTCCTGCAGGCTGGCCGGCGTGCCCATGGCCTTGAGCAGCCGCAGCAGCTCCCTGGCCTTGCCCTCCTGCCCGTCCATCACCAGCTGCACCGCCGCCCCCCAGGCCACCATATCGCCATGCAGCAGAGCTTTTGCCTGCGGCAGATGCTCCAGCGCGTAGTACAGCGAGTGCGCCAGCGCGCCATTAAAGGCCTCCTGCACCAGCAGCGCCACATAGCCGGTGCTGACGATGCTGCACAGCGCCGCCGTCAGCAGCGCCTCGCTCACCCGCCCGGCCCGGTTGTCCGCTATCGCCTGCGCAGCGCAGCCCGCGATCTGCCCATAGATCCCCTCCGCGATCGACAGCCCCAGCCCGTCCGCGTGGCTCTGTGCCTGCCCCCGCGCCGCAAATGGCGCCTCCACATGCTTGGCCAGGCTGTCGCCCAGCCCCGCCCGCAGGTACTGCACAGGTGCCTCCGCCAGCACCTGCAGGTTGATCAGGCAGTGCCGGGGCGCCTGCTTTAAGAAGTAGAAGCGCTCAAAGCCGCCCTGCTCGTCATACATCACGCTCAGCCGGGTGATGGCGGCACAGGTGGCCGCTGTCGTCGGCAGCGTGAGCACCGGCAGGCCGGCCATGTCCGCCGCCGCCTTCACCGTGTCCAGCGCCCTGCCCCCGCCCATGCCCAGCATGAAGTCCGCCCCCAGGCTCAGCACCTCCTGCGCCAGGCGCTGGGCCGCCTGCCAGGTGCAGTCCTTGCCGTAGTGCAGCTGGGCCGCCAGCTCCAGCCCGCTGCCCGCGATCGCCTTCATCAGCCGCGCCTGGCCCGCCCGCATCGCCTTGTGCCCACCCGCCAGCACAAAGCGCTGGCCATAGGGCCGCGCCAGCGCCGGCAAAGCAGCGTAGGCCTGCTCCGAGGCCGTATAGGCCGTCAGGCGGACTTCCGCCTGCTTGTCCATCGTCACGCTTCCTTCCTCCTCGGGTGCATGTTCATGCGCTCAACACTCGGCATTATATCACCGCTCTTTACCATTGTAAAGCCTATTTAATTGCAATTACTGATTGATTTACCCGCTTTGTTGCCGATTGTTTTTCTTGCATATATTTTCAGTATCGGGTATTGACATGCACCCCAAAGCCTGTTATCCTTGCGCCATTCCATTTGTTGAGGAGGTCACCACCATGCGGAAACTGACAAGCGGCATCTGCCTCATCCTGGCCCTGAGCCTCTGCCTGGGCCTCACCACCGCGCTGGCTGCCAGCCAGGACAGCCTGGAGGCCGTCAAGGCCGCCGGCAAGCTGGTGGTCGCCACCTCGCCCGACTACGCGCCCTACGAGTTCCTGGACAAGGAGGGCAAGCCGGTGGGCGCCGACATCACCCTGGCCCAGCATATCGCAGATCAGCTGGGCGTCGAACTGGTGATCGACCAGCTGAGCTTTGACGCGGTGCTGGCCGCCGCCGCCACTGGCAAGTGCGACCTGGCCATCGCCGGCCTCGTCCCCAAGGAAGAGCGCAAGGAGACCATGCTCTTCTCCGACATCTACTACAATGACGGCAACCAGGTCATCGTCATCCTCAAGGAGAACGCCGACAGCATCAAGACCCTGAATGACTTTGCCGGCAAGCGGGTCGCGGCGCAAAACGCCACCCTGCAGCAGACACTGGTCAGCGAGCAGCTGCCCGGCGCCCAGCTGGAGCTGATCAGCGCCATCCCTGACGGCATCATGATGGTCATGACAGGCAAGGCAGCAGGCATCGCCCTGGCCTCGGTGGTGGCCAATCAGTACATCGCCAACTACCCCGAGCTGATGATCTGTGAAAGCCGCTTTGACTATACCTCGCTGGGCGTGGCCATCGCCGTCCCCAAGACCAAGCCGGAGCTGTTGGCCGCCGTCAACGAGATCGTCAAGGAAGTGGTGGACAGCGGGCAGTTCTTCACCTGGGTGGATGAGGCGGTACAGCTCAACAACAGCCTGAACAATTAATCAAGCATAAGGAGATAGACCAATGACCTTGATCAAGAAACTGCTCTGCGCGGCGATGGCGCTGATGATGATCCTTAGCCTGGGCCTGGCGCAGGCCGAGCACCTGGACAGCGTGAAAAGCTCCGGCAAGCTGATATTTGCCACCTCGCCCGACTACGCGCCCTTTGAGTTCCTGGACGGGGAAGGCAATGTGGTGGGCGCCGACGTGGCCCTGGCCCAGCATATCGCAAAGGAATTGGGCGTGGAGCTGCAGATCGAGGCGCTGGACTTCGACACCGTGGTGGCCTCTGTTGCCACCGGCAAGGTGGACATCGCGATATCGGCCATCTCGCCCACTGAGGAGCGCAAGCAGAGCATGCTGTTCTCCATGGGCTATCACTCCGAGGGCGATCAGGTGCTGCTGGTGCTGAGCAAGAATGCCGATCAATACAAGGCGCTCAGCGACTTTGACGGCAAGGTCGTCGCCGCCCAAAACGGCAGCCTGCAGCAGACCCTGGTCAACGACCAGCTGCCCGCCGCCAAGATGGAGCCCATCCTGAAAATCCCGGACGCCATCATGATGGTCATGACCGAGAAGGTGGACGCCCTGGCCGTGGCCTACAATGTGGCCGAGCAATACATCAAGAACTATCCCGAGCTGGTGGTGGCCGAGCCCAAGTTCGACTACCAAAACGACGGCGAGGCCGTGGCCATCCCGCTGGACAGCCCCGCCCTGCTGGAAGCCGTCAACGCCATCGTCCAGGAAGTGGTCGACAGCGGCCTCTACCTGACCTGGCTGGACGAAGCCATTCAGCTGAGCAACAGCCTGAACTAAGCGCATCCCGAAAATCAGGCGCCAACAAAGAAGGCCCCGGGCAACATTCTGCCCGGGTCCTTTTTGTGTTTCTTTAAGGATTACTTCTTCTTGGTGGTGGCGGCCAGATGCGCCTTGGCGGCGGTGTCGGGCAGCTCCTGCTTGTTGGCGAAGACCTTTTTGACGCCAATGATCAGGATGGGCAGGATGATGATCGGGATGGCGGCGTAGCCCAGGTAACGGAAGCCAACGTTGACGATGGCGGTCAGGCCCACCAGGGAGACCAGGACGGCGCCGGCCAGGAAGGCGACGTTGAGGATGAGGTTACGCACGACGGGGTTTGTGATCTTCACATACTTGTCCACGCGTGTGGCCACGCCGTTGTTCATGCCGATGATGGAGGAGATGACAGCCAACTCGACCAGGATGACATAGGCCCAGAACAGCAGGGGCTGGTTTAAGATCTTGAGGATCTCGTAGTTGGGCATGGAGGCGGACTGCTGAGCCTGGAAGCCAAACTGCATCAGGCCGATCAGCGCCAGCAGCACGGCGTTGGCGCCCCAGCCAAAGACGGCAGCCTTCTTGGACTCCTTGCGGTCGGCCAGGCCCTCGGTGACGCTGGCGGTGGAGCCGACCACGCCGGAGGCCTGGAAGCAGGCATAGACAAAGGCCGACCAGAGCGCCGGGAAGAGCTTGGACATGTTGAAGGCCAGCTCGGGGTTTTGCAGGTTGGCGGAGAACTCATTCTGCGGGCTGCCAAAGGCGAAGATCACGATCAGCAGGATGACGCCCAGCATGATCCAGGTCATGAAGGAGTTGGCGACGCGCACGATGTGCTGGCCAAAGATGATCAGCAGCAGCGAGATGACCACGATCAGCGCCACACAGAGGATATAGGGCAGGCCAGACTGATCGGCCAGTATCTGACCGCCGGTAAAGAGCGCAGCGCCGGTGATCATGAAGTAGGTGACAAAATAAAGGAAGTCAAACAGGTAGCTGAACACCTTCTGATTGGGGGAGAAGAAGTGGTCAAAGAAATCCCTGTAGCGGTTGAGCTGATTGCGGCGCATGTACTCGATGGTGATGTAGACCACCACGCCCAGGATGGCCATGGCAATGAAGGGCATGAAGAAGCTCCAGCCGCCGTACTGGCCGTAGTAGGTGGCGCCCTGGCGGCCAGAGGCCGTGCCGGGGCCCAGGTGGACGCCAAACCAGGTGGCGCCGATACCCATCCAGGAACTGAAGATCGCCGAGGCTTTCCGTTTCGTTTGGTTGGACATTGATATGCTCCTTATCTTTTCTGAATCCTTCGCCGGATTCGAATCCATAGGGAAGCGGCCCAGCCGCAGGTGCGCTGGCTGCCCGGCAGCCAGGAAGGCTTAAACTGAACGAATGAGTTCAGTATTAATCCACGATGACGCCGGGGTTCAGGATGCCATTGGGGTCAAAGGCGCGCTTGATGCGGCTCATCAGCGCGATCTCGGCATCGGAGAACATCACCTTCATGTAGGGCTTGCGCAGCAGGCCGGTGCCATGCTCGGCGGTCACAGTGCCCTGGTATTTGTCAACGGCGATATGATACATCTCGTTTCGCATCTGGTCAAGGTAGTCAGGCGCCTTGCCGTCCACCTTGAGCAGCACATTGTGCACATTGCCATCACCAAAGTGGCCAAAGGTGACCGAGGGCTGGTTGTACTTCTCGCACAGGGCCTTCAAATCCTTGACATACTCGGGGATCTTGCTGATGGGCACCGCGGTGTCAAAGGCATCGGCCAGCAGCTCCTTGTAGGCGGTGATCATGTTGGAGCGGATCTCCAGGATATTGCGCTGATCCTTCTCGCTGTCGGCCATCAGGGTATCGACCGCGCCGTGCTTTTCGCAGATCTCCACCACCGTCTCCGCCTGCTTGTACAGGTCCTCCTCCTCGCTGGAGGTGACGATGAACATCAGGTCCACCTTGCCATCATTGCGGGCGGGCCAGGTCTTGCCCAGGTGCTCGGCGGCGACCAGCGCGGTCTCCCTGTCCATGAACTCGATGGCCTCCGGCGTCATGGTGGACAGCACCACCGGCACCGCCTTGGCGGCCGTCTCGCCGTCGGGGAAGGAGATCAGCATCGTGGCCTTGTGGTCGGCCCTTGGATAGAGCTTGAGCGTGGCTTCCGTCACGATGCCCAGGATGCCCTCCGAGCCCACCATCATGTGGATCATGTCCAGGCCCATGTTGTTCTTGATCATCTTGCCGCCCCAGCGCACGATCTCGCCCGTGGGCAGCACCACCTCAAGCGCCCGGACATAGCCGCGCATGACGCCGTACTTGACCGCGCCCACGCCGCCGGCGTTGGCGATGATCATGCCGGCGATGTGGGCCGACTCGTCACCGGGGTGGATGGGGAAGCGCAGGCTCTTGCTGTGCTCGCTGATGTACTCATTGAGCTGGGCCAGCGTGACGCCGGCCTGGGCGGAGATGACCATGTTGTCCTCATCCAGCTCCACCACTTTGTTGAGCCTCTCCATCGCGATGATGACGCTGGGGGTGACGGGCGATACGCCGCCCACCACGCCGGTGCCGGCGCCCCGCACCACGACGGGGAAGAGCGCTTCGTTGGCCAGCTTCAAAATCTCCGAAATCTCCTGCGCGCTGGCGGGCTTGACCACCACATTGCCGCGGGCGGGCTCAAAGCGTACCGGTATCTCGCTCTCATCGTAGATATAGCCTGTCATCTGCTCTTCCTTGGTGACGACATAGTCTGCCCCTACGATGCCCTGCAGTTTGGTGATGATGCCCTGGTCGATTGCCTTGTCCATGCTTGTCTGCCTCCTTGTGTTATGACGCGTTCTTGCGCTGTTTGACCGCCTCTATCAGGGCGGGGACTACCTGGTACAGATCGGCCACGATGCCGATGTCGGCCACATTGAAGATGGGCGCGGAAGGATCGGTGTTGATGGCCACGATCAGGGCCGCCTCCTTCATGCCCGCCAGGTGCTGGGGCGCGCCGGAGATGCCGCAGGCGATGTAGATGGTGGGCTTGACGCGGTTGCCCGAGTAGCCCACCTGGTGGGACTTGGAGGCATAGCCTTCATCCACGATGGTGCGGCTGGCGCCGATGGCGCCGCCCAGCAGCTCGGCCAATTCCTGCAGCATCTTCATGTCCTCAGGGGACTTCAAGCCCTTGCCGCCGGAGACCACCACATCGTACTTGGTGATGTCAAAGTCCTCAGCGTCCAGCTGGCCCAGCATCTTGACCTGGGGGTTCTTGACCGCTTCGCCTTCCAGCTCGATGACTTCACCCGTAAGACTGGTGTCAAGCGGTGTGGCGTCAAACTCTTTGTAGCGCACGGTGGCCATCTGCGGCTGGGTCTTGGACTTGATGTGCGCCAGTATGTTTTCGGAGAAGGCCGGGCGCACCTGGATGAGCAGGCCGTCGGCGTCGATCTTCAGATCCGTGCAGTCCGCCGTCATGCCGCAGCCGGCGGCAGCGGCGATCCTGGGCGCCAGCGAGCGGCCAAAGGTGGTCGCGCCAAACAGGCAGATCTCGGGCTTGACATCGTTCATGATGCGCAGGTAGTTCTCGGCATAGACGCACTCCTCCGGCTCATTGAACAGCGTGTCGGAGGACACATAGTAGACCTTCTGCGCGCCGTGGTGGATGCACTGGCTCATGTCCATGCCCTTGGGGCCGATGATGGTGACCATCAGCGGCACATCCAGCTGGCGGGCCAGCTCGCCGCCCTTGCCCAGCAATTCATAGGTGACCGGATGGATCAGGCCCTGCTTTTGCTCGCCGTAGACCATGACGCCTTGATATTCTTTACTCACTTCGCTCACCTCAAATCACTCTCTTTTGTGCCAGCGCCTGGATGACGGCACCCACAGCGCCGGGCACATCGTCGCGGTAGTGCTTGCCCTCGCGCACATGCAGTTTGGGCACCTCGATCTGCTTGACAAAGGTGGGCGAGCCCTTGAGGCCCAGCTCCTCCTGGGGCAGGATGTCGGCGATATCCTTGGCGCCCCAGACGGTGATCTCCGCCTTGCGCGCGCGCATCTTGTCCTTAAAGGAGGGCAGGCGCGGGCCGTTGACATCCTTGGTCACGGTGATCAGGCAAGGATAGCTGACCTCCTTGACGTACATGCCGTCCCAGAGGTTGGCGACCACCGTGATGGCCTGGTCTGTGACCTCATTGACCTGCACCACCTGGCAGATGCCCGGCATGTCCAGATACTGCGCCACCTCGCCGCCCACCTGGCCGGTGTCACCGTCCACGGTCTGCAGGCCTGCGATCACCAGATCCACATCGCCTATCTTTTTGATGCCCGCGGCCAGGGTCCGGGCGGTGGCCTTGACATCGGCGCCGCCAAAGAAGCGGTCGCTCATCAAATAGCCGCTGTCAGCGCCGCGGGAGATGGCGTCCTTGAGGGCCTCTTCCGCGCGGGGCGGGCCCATGGACAGCACGATGACCTCCGCGCCCAGCTGATCCTTGATCTGGACTGCGGCCTCCAGGGCATTGAGGTCAAAGGGGTTGATCTCCACCCCCGCCGAAGCCCTGTCCACCACGCCGCGCTCGCGGTCAAACTTGACCGTCAGCATGTCGGGGACCTGTTTTACCAGCACCACGATTCTCATCCGTCGATTACCTTCCCTTCCAGTTCAATATATTCTCTTGCCTTTTCCTCGCCGCGCTGCACCCGCAGGATGCCCAGGGCGAGGGAGGCCATTTCGTGTTCGCCCGGCATGATCTTCACCGGTGCTAAGTAGGCCACCTGCTCCTTGATCCAGCCGGTGAACATCTCGCTGTGCGCGATGCCGCCGGTCAATACAATGTAGTCCACCCTGCCCTTGACCACGGGTGCCAAGGAGCCGATGGCGCGGGACACCTGGTAGGCCATGGCGCGGTAGATCAGCTCAGCCTCTTTGTCGCCCGCCAGCACGCGGCGCTCCACCTCGCGGGTGTCGTCGGTGTCCAGATAGCCCTTGAGGCCGCCCGTGCGGCTTTGCCTGCGGCGGATATCCTGTTTTGTATACTCACCTGAGAAGCACAGATCCACCAGCTGCCTGCAGGGCACCGCACCGCAGCGTTGCGGCGAGAAGGGGCCCTCGTCGTCGGAGACCAGCTCCACCATGCGGCCCTGTTCGTGCACATTGACCGAGATGCCGCCGCCCATGTGGGCCACGATGAAGTTCAGGTCCTGATAGCGCTTGCCCTCCTCCTGAGCCAGGCGGATGCACATGCCCCTGGAGTTGAGCGTGTGGGTGGCGGCGATGCGCTTGATCTCCGGATAGCCGGTGACGCGCGCCACATCGCTTAGCTCGTCCACGCGCACCGAGTCGTAGATATAGGCTTCCACACCGGCGCGTTTTGCGATCGCCTGCGCCAGGATGGCGCCCAGGTTTGACTCATGCTGGCTGACCGGGTTATCGCGCAGGCGCGCTATCATGGTATCATTCACCCGATAGGCGCCGGACTTGAGCGGCAGCAGCATGCCGCCGCGGCCCACCACGGCACTCAAGCGCGCCACATCGTAGTCGCTTTCTTTGAGAAAGCCCTCGATGGCGTCCAGGCGCATCTGGTACTGATCCATCACGCCGCTGTACTGGGCCACATCGCTGTGCTCAAGCGACTTGGCAAACAGCGGCTGCTCGCCCTGATAGACGGCGATCTTGGTGGAGGTGGAGCCGGGGTTGATGACCAGCAGTTCTTCCTGTCTCATCTGTGCCTCCTACGCCGCCTGGGCCAGCTCGCGCCCGCGGGCCAGTGCCTTCAGGTTGATATCTACAAAGCGGGGGGCCACGGTGTCCCGGATGATGCCTTCCCAGTCGATGTCGCTAAGGCCCATCAGATCGACGATGGAGCCCAGCAGGATGATGTTCATCACCCTGGCGTTGCCAAGCGCCCTGGCCTCGCTGGTGGCGTCATAGGCGATATGCCTGCCCGCGCGGGCGCTGACCAGGTCCATGATGTTGGCGGGGTAGCTGTCCTTGCCGCTCAAGACCCCCACGGGGTTGACCTGATTGCGGTTGAGCACCACGATGCCCTGGCCGTCGCGCTTTAGATAGTCCAGGTTGCGCAGCACCTCCAGCTCCTCAAAGCCTATGATCAGGTCTGCCTGTCCCTTCTCCACCACGGGGGAAAACACCTGCTTGCCATAGCGCACATGGGTGAGCACCGAGCCCTCGCGCTGGCTCATGCCGTGTATCTCGCTCATCTTGACATCGTAGCCGGCGCTCTGCAGCCCCAGGCTCAGCAGCTTGCTGGCCAGGATCGTGCCCTGTCCTCCGATGCCTGTCAATAGTATGTTTCTGCTCATCTCAAGCCTCCTTCAGCACGATCGCCTTGGTGGGGCAGACCTGGGCGCAGACGCTGCAGCCCACGCACTTGGTGGGATCGATGCTGGCCTTCTTACGGTCGCGGTGGTAGGTGATGGCCGGGCAGCCCGTCTGCGTGCACTTGCGGCAGCCGATGCAGGTCTCCTCCTTCACCTCATAGCAGGTGGTGAAGACATCCACAAACTCCTGCTGGTCCATCTCGGACAGTTTTTTCAGCGCGCAGGGCCAGCGGGTGATGATGACGGAGGGCTCCTCCAGCTTCAGCGCCCAGTCCAGCGTCTCCTTGACCAGCTTCAAGTCATTGGGGTCGATGACGCGTATGTTCTGAAAGCCCAGGGCTGAAACGAGCTTGGGGATATCCACCTCCTGGCTGTGATCGCCCTGCAGGGTGATGCCGGTGGTCGGGTTCTCCTGCTGGCCGGTCATGGCGGTGATGCGGTTGTCCAAGATCACATTGACGGTATTGGACTTATTGTACAGCACATCGATCAGGGAATTGAGGCCCGAGTGGATGAAGGTGGAGTCGCCCAGCACCGAGACCACGCGCAGCTTGTTGTCCGGCACGGTATCAAGGATCGTCTGCATGCCGTGGCCCATGGTGATGCTGGCGCCCATGCAGATGGACATGTCCATGGCGTTGAAGGGCTCAGCGTAGGCCAGGGAATAGCAGCCGATGTCGCCGGAGACGACCACATTTTTCTTCTTGCCCAGCTCGTAGAAGAAGCCCCTGTGCGGGCAGCCGGCGCACAGCGTGGGCGCGCGCGGTATGATGGCCTCTTTGAGCTCGCTGTCTTCAGGCAGCTTTTCACCGCCCAGTGACAGGCGGATGACCTCGGGCAGCATCTCGCCGTAAGGCGGGAAGACATCCTTGCCGTGGCAGGCGATGCCCAGGCCGCGCACAAAGTCCTCGATGTAGGGGTCGTTCTCCTCCAGGATGTAGAGGGTCTTGACCTTGGCCGCGAAGTCCCGGATCAGCTGATCCGGCAGCGGGTTGGTGAAGCCCAGCTTCAAATAGCTGGCGGCCTCGCCAAAGACCTCGCGCGCGTACTGGTAGCAGACGCCGGAGGCAATGACGCCGATCTCGCCATCTCCCAGCTCCACGCGGTTCCACTTGCAGCTGTTGGCGTAGTCGCGCAGGCGCTCATTGCGCCCCTCGATCAATACGCGCCGGGCGCGGGTGACCATGGGCACGGAATTGTACTTGGCCAGGTTCTTGGTGTAGGGCTTGATGGCATGCTCCTGCCGCTCGCCCAGGCTGACCAGTGATTTTGAGTGGTTGATGCGCGTGGTGGTGCGGAAAAGCACCGGCGCGTCATAGTCTTCGCTCAGCTGGAAGGCGTCGATCAGCATCTCCTTGCATTCCTGGGAGTCCGCCGGCTCGAACATGGGCACCTTGGCCATGCGGGCGTAGTTGCGGTTGTCCTGCTCGTTTTGCGAGGAATGCTGCCCCGGCTCATCGGCGGTGATGATGACAGCGCCGCCGCTGACGCCGGTGTAGCTGAAGGTAAAGAAGGGGTCGGAGGCCACATTGAGTCCCACATGCTTCATGGAGGCCATGGCGCGGGCACCCGCGATGGAGGCGCCAACGACGCTTTCCAGCGCCGTCTTCTCATTGGGCGCCATCTCGGCGTGTATCTGGCCATACTCGGCCACCCGTTCGATGATCTCGCTACTGGGCGTGCCCGGATAGGCCGCCGCAAAGCGTACCCCGGCCTCATAGGCGCCGCGGGCGATCGCCTCATTGCCGGTGAGCAGTTCCTTCATGTCATCCTCCTTTACTTTTCCTTGGTGTCAAGCAGCGCCGACAGCGCGATGGACAGGAACTTTTCCTCCGCCGTCGAGCTGCGCGATGTCAGAATAATGGGGCACTTGGCGCCCACGATGAAGCCGGCCATGCGGCCGCCTGCGGCATAGACCAGCGCCTTGCCCAGCACATTGCCCACCGTGATATTGGGCACCAGCATGATGTCGGCGTCGCCGGCGACGGGGCTCACATAGTCCTTAAGCTCCGCCGCTCCTTGGTCAAAGGCCAGGTCGAAGGAGATCGGCCCCTCAACGATGCAGCCGCTGAGGCGGCCATCGAGGCTGCGGGCCTTGAGCTCCGCCGCGTCCACGGTTTCCGGCATCTTGGGGTTGAGCTTTTCCACAGCGGCCAGGCAGGCCACCTTGGGCTGCTCGTAGCCCAGGCGCTGCAGGATGTCCACCGCGTTTTCGATGATGCCCTGCTTCTTGTCCACATCCGGGTAGGTGACCATGCCGCCATCGGTGGTGACCAGCAGCTTGTGGTAATGGGGCACCTCGTTAAAGGCGCAGTGGGTCATCAGCCGGCCTGTGCCCAGGCCCTCCTCCTTGTTGACGACGGCCTTGAGCAGTATGCCGGTGTCGATATGCCCCTTGAGCAGGAAATCGACTGCCTCTGCCCTGGCCAGGCGCACGCCGATGGCGGCCGCCTCCTCCAGGCTGTCCGCGTGGTGGATGGCATAGTCACCCCCCGCGCCAAGCGCGCTCAGGATGGCCTTGATCTGCGCGCTGTCGCCGATGAAGACGGGCTCGGCCAGGCCTTCTTTCTGGGCTGCCAGCGCCGCCTGGATGGCATGCTCGTCTGCCGCCACCACGCCGCAGCGCTTGCGGGCCGCCTGGCCCTTGACGCGCTGCACCACCTCATCAAAGTTGCGTATCATATGCTCTCCTCACACCAGGGCCTCGCCCTGGTCAAAAGCCTTCATGTTGATGTCCACAAAGCGCTCCTTGACGGTGCGGGCGATGACATCCTTCCAATCGATGTCACTGATGCCTAGCAGTTTGGCCAGCGCGCCAAAGAGCACCACATTGGCCACGCGCTCGTTGCCCAGCGTCACCGCGGTCTGCGTGGCGGGCACCACATGCACCTGGGCCTTGTCCTTGAGCACCTCCATGGTGTTGCTGGGGTATTTGACCAGGCCAGCCTGCACGGGCGCGGAGGGCAGGGCTTCGTCGTTGACGATGACCTGGCCGTCGGGCTTTAGGAAGTTCAGGTAGCGCAGGGCCTCCATCTTTTCAAAGGCCACCATCAGGTCGGCCTCGCCCTTGCCAATGATGGGGGAGAGCACCTGCTTGCCAAAGCGCACCTGGGTGGACACGCTGCCGCCGCGCTGGGCCATGCCGTGCACCTCGCTCATCTTGACATCGTAGCCGGCCTCCACCAGGCCCTTGACGAGTATATTGCTGGCCAGCACTGTGCCCTGGCCGCCTACGCCCACAAAGAGTATGTTGCGCACGCTCATTTTGCACCCTCCATCAGCTTGATCGCAGTCACCGGGCAGACCTGGGCGCAGACGCTGCAGCCCACGCACTGGGCGGGATTGATCCAGGATTTTTTCTTGTCCGTCTGGAAGAAGATGGCCGGGCAACCGGTCTTGGTGCACTTGCGGCAGCCGATGCAGATGTCCTCATGCACCTCAAAGCGCCGGTTGAGCGGGCCAAACTCCGCCATGTCCTCCTTGGAGTAGACCTTCAGCGCGCAGGGATAGCGCGCGATGATGACACTGGGCTGATCCAGGTCCAGCGCCCACTGGATGGTCTCCTTGGTGGCCTTGAGATCGTGGGGATTGAACTCCCGCACATGCTGGCAGCCAAAGGCGCGCACCACGGCCTCGATGCTGACGCTTTCTGTCACATCGCCCACCGCGGTGTAGCCGCTGCCGGGGTTCTCCTGGTGGCCGGTCATGGCGGTGGTGCGGTTGTCAAGGATGGCGGTGACCATGTTGCCCTTGTTGTACAGCGCGCCCAGCACGCCGTTCATGCCGCTGGCAAAGAAGGTGCTGTCGCCCATGACGGCCACCACGCGCTTCTGATTGCCCTCCTGCTGGTCGAATATGCTTTGCGCCCCATGGCCCAGGCCCGAGCTACCGCCCATGCACACACAGGTGTCCTTGCCGTTGAGGGGTGCGGCGCCGCCCAGGCCATAGCAGCCGATGTCGGAGGATATCATCACATTTTTCATGCGCCCCAGCTCGTAGAAGAAGCCGCGGTGCGGGCAGCCCGCGCACAGCGTCGGCGGCCGGGGGATCAGGTCCTTGTCGTCGACCTGTATGGGCTGGGTTTCCTTGCCCAGCAGGGCCTTTGCGATGATGTTGGGGTTGAGCTCGCCAATGGCCGGTATCTTGTCCTTGCCGATGCAGTCGATGCCGTGCAGCTTGAGCTCCCGCTCCACATAGGGGTCCAGCTCCTCGATGACATAGAGGGTCTCCACCTGGCTTGCAAAGTCCTTGAGCTTGTTGATCGGCAGCGGATAGGTCAGCCCCAGCTTGAAGTAGGAGGCGCTGTCGCCAAAGACCTCCTTGGCGTAGCAATAGGATACGCCGGAGGCCACGATGCCTATCTTCTTGTCGTTCCAGACCGGATAGTTGTAGGGGCAATCCTCGCTGTACGCCCGCAGGGCGGCCAGCCTGTCCTCCAGCTCGACGCGCAGCTTGCGGCTGAGCGCCGGCATCGCGTCAAAGCGGCTGCGGCCCAGCTCACGGCTGTAGGGCTTGAAGGGCTGGGGCTCACGCTTGCCAATAGAGACCAGGGACTTTGAGTGATTGACGCGGGTGGTGGTGCGCAGCATCAGCGTCATGTTGAACTTCTCTGACAGCTCAAAGCTGGCCTTGGCCATGTCGTAGCACTCCTGCGAATCGGAGGGCTCCAGCATCATCACCCTGGCAAAGGGCGCGAAGTTGCGGTTGTCCTGCTCATTTTGCGAGGAATGCATGCCCGGATCATCGGCGGAGACAAAGACAAAGCCGCCGTTGACGCCCA
>CAKTTM010000003.1 GCA_934615145.1 uncultured Clostridia bacterium
GAAGGCCTCATCGGCCACCGAGGAGCCGGCCAGGCGCACGATCTCCGGGTTGATGCTGTCATAGCCCAGCAGCACCGGGGCCGACATGGCGCAAAGGCCTGTGATAAAGGTCATGACCGTCAAGGAAAACAGCGTGGGGATGAGTGTGGGGAAGACCACCTTCCACAGCACCTTGAGCGGCCCCGCGCCCAGGTTGCGCGCGGCCTCCACCGTGTTGTAGTCGATGCCGCGGATGGCGTTGCGCAAAAACAGCATGTGATTGCTGGTGACGGCGAATGTCATCGTGAACAGCACCGCGCGGAAGCCCGAAAACCAGTTGGGGTTGATGCCCGGGAAGGCATTGACCAGCAGGGTGGTGATGATGCCGTTGCTGTCGTAGAGGAAGAGATAGCCCGTGCCCAGCGCGATGCCGCCGTAGATCAGCGTGGTCATATAGCCCATACGCAGGATGCGGGCGCCCTTGATGTCAAAGTACTCGGTCAGCAGCACCATGGAGATGCCGATCACATTGACGGTGACCACCAGCAGCACCGCCAGCTTGACGGAGTTCCACAGGTATTTGGACATATTGCCCGCCAGGAAAAAGCGGATGACCGCCCAGGGGTCGGTTTGCCCGGTGGCGGGGTTCTTGGTGGTGAATATCTGGGTGAGCGTATTTAAGCAGGGCAGCAGCATGAAACCAAAGAAAAGATAGACAAAAAAGGCGATGCCAAAGACACGGAATAGCTTCTCTGGCCGGAACCCGGTTTTGCGCTCCAGCTGCATCAATCCCTCACCGCCTTTCCCTCCTGGTCATAGCGCATCAGATCGCGCCCGCTAATGACAAGCGGCAGGCTTTCCCCTGGCTCGTGGATGTGGATGCCATCGTTCTTCTCAATTGCGCGCAGTGTCTGCCCGCCTACATCCAGGGTGTACTTGATGTAGAGGCCATAGTACTCGCGGCTGAGCACCTTGCCCTCCAGGCCCAGCTCGCCCTCCCCCGGCTGCGCGTCTAGGCGCAGGCGCTCCAGCCTCAGGTAGTGGCTGTGGCTTCTGTCCAGCTTGACACCGGCCTCTATCAGGCGATCCACCAGCTGCTGGCCGATGGGGTTGATGTCGCCGATAAAGTTGCAGACAAACTCGGTGGCCGAATGGTTGTAGACCTCATTGGGCGTGCCGATCTGCTCGATGACGCCCTTGTTGAACACCGCGATGCGGTCTGACAGCGTCAGCGCCTCCTCCTGATCGTGGGTGACATAGATGGAGGTGATGCCAAAGTTGCGCTGCATGTCTTTGAGCTCATTGCGCAGCTGCACGCGCAGCTTGGCGTCCAGGTTAGATAGCGGCTCGTCCATGCAGATGATGACCGGATCATTGACAAGCGACCGGGCGATCGCCACACGCTGCTGCTGGCCGCCGGACAGCTGGCTGACCGCCTTTTTGAGCTGCTCGTCAGACAGGTCTAGCTTCTGCGCGATCGCGCGCACCTTGTCGTCGATCTCCTGCTTCTTGAGCTTGCGAATCTTGAGCCCAAAGGCGATGTTGTCGTAGACCGTCATCGTGGGGAAGAGCGCGTAGCTTTGAAAGACGATGGCGATGTTGCGCTCCTCAATGGGCAGGCGGGTGATGTCCTCGCCCGCCATCCTGACCGTGCCGCTGACGGGCTCGACAAAGCCGGTGATCACCCGCAGCGTGGTGGTCTTGCCGCAGCCCGAGGGCCCCAGAAAGGTGAAAAACTCCCCCTCCTTGACATGCACATTGATGCTGTGCAGCGCGGTAAAATCCCCAAACTTGACAACGATATCCTTCAGATCAATCATCGCATGGCGGCCTTTCTGCATGGATTGTAAAAAAGCCGGGAAGCGGCCTTCAGGGCAGCGCTTCCCGGCGTGAACTTGATTACTTCGCGGCGGGCTGGGTCAGGGTGGCCCAGTCCAGGTTCTGCCAGTCGGGCTCCTTGGGCGCGGCGTTCATGTCGGCCCAGTAGAAGCCCAGGTTGGTCATGATGTTGGTCCACTCCGCAGTGTGAGCAGCCACGTACTCGGCGTAGTTGAGCTCGGTGCCCTCCACCTTGGCCAGGGCGAAGTTGGGGATCTGGTAGATGGCGGGTGTGCCTTCGGGATAGAGCAGCTTGGCGGCCTCCTGATTGCAGGGGAAGCTGTCAAACTCCTCGCCCCACCAGGCCTGCACCTCAGCAGAGCCAAACCACTCGGCAAAGGCCTTGACGGCCTCGGTCTGCTCAGGTGTCCTGCCCTCGCGGTCCAGCACGCCCAGGTACTCGGCAATGTAGTAGGTGCCGTCCTTGATGTCCACCAGCGCCCAGTTCTCTGGCTTCAGGGTGCCCTTCAGGGGGTTCTGGCTGCTCTCGGCCGCCACATCGATCTTGCCGTAGAGCGAGGAAGAGTAGAAGGTAGACACCTGCACCTCGCCGCGGTTGAGCGGGTCAAAGCCATAGCTGTCGCCATTAAATACGCCCCTGGCGCAGTAATCCCACAGCATCTTCCAGCCATCCAGGCTGATGCCGCCGGCCGGGCTCTGGGGATCGACAAAGGGGTAGAGCAGGGAGTTGTTGATGTTGCTGTTGGTGGTGCCGCCCACCTTGCCCTGGCGATACCAGGTGTAGGGGGTCTTGACCAGGTCTGCCCAGTGGTCAAAGTGCAGCGCTTCACCCTTGGTGCCCAGGTCGTCATTGCGATAGAGCATCAGTATGTTCTGGATCACCAGGCCATAGGCCTTGCCTTCGTACTTGTACTCGCCCACCTGGTCGGCCCAGCTGGGTGTCCAGTCCACCAGCTTGAGGTTCTCATAGGTGCCGTTGACCACCTGGCTCCAGCGGGTCTCGTTGAGGCCAAAGAGTATGTCGCCGTCCTTCTTCTCATTGGCAGCCTGTATGGCCGCGGTGTCGCCGGAGATGACGGCGTTGTCGTCCATCGAGATGGTGAAGCCGGCCGCCTTGGCCTCATTTTGCAGCCAGGTGGCCCGCTCGGTGGAGTTGGAGTTGGAGTAGATGCGGATGGTGTAGCCGGAGTAATCCTGCTGCGCCAGCGCCACCGTGCCAAACAGGCCCAGCAACAGCGCCGCTGACAGGATCAGGGACAGGGTCCTCTTCATGATATGCCTCCTCTGCCGCTTCTTGCGGCGGTTTGTAGGATCGAGTGGCTTAATTCTACCAGGGCAAAGGCAATAAATCAATGAATTCCTGCTTTTGCTCTGAGGATCACACACCTACAAGCTTTACAGTTCGGACACAATGCCGCCTCTATGCTTTTCCCCCACCTTGGGGTATAATGGAGACAGGAAAGGGGGTGTGCTGCATGAAGCGCAAAAAGGTACTGCTGACGGTGACGGGGGTTACCTCGGACTTTGGCGAGACGGATGACGCCATGCGCCTGGTCACCACCGGCACACTCACCAATGAAAAGAACATGTGGAAGCTGCGCTACGAGGAGAATCAGCCCGATACCAACGAGAAGCGCAAGATCACCATGACGATGGACAATGGCGTGGTCACCATGGCCAGGGACGGCAGCTGGGGCACCAACATGGTCTTCCAGCAGGGGCGCAGGTTTGAGACCAGCTACAACACGCCCTTTGGCGCCTTTGGCATGGGCATTTTTCCCACGCATGTCAACTATGACATCGACGACAGCGGCCGGGGCGAGGTATCGCTCAAATACCAGCTGGACATACAGGGCCAGTTTGCCTCGGTCAATGACCTGAAGATCAGCTTTTCCGAAAACAAGCAGGCATGAGGCCGCCCACCAACAAGGCGATCGCGGCACTGATTGGCGCGCCCTGCCTGATCCGCAAGGATCGGATGGGGCGCGCGCTGTTTATCAGCGACTATCCCCGCCGATCGAGTGACCCTGAGGCCGCCGGCCTGCGGCTGACAGAAGCAGGCTACGCATTGACACCTCTGGACGACCTGACGCTGATCGACTGGGCGCCGGCCCAATACGCCGCCTGGTACGCGGCACAGCCGCAGCCGATTTTCCCAGCCTTTGACCCCGCGGCGCCCGAGCGCTGGGGGCTCAAGCGCCTGCTGCACCAGCACCCGGCCCCCTACGCCGCGCAGGACGCCGCCGTCCTGCGCCAGGCCCTGCGGTACAAGCTGCTGGACGAGCAGGACAAACTGCAGCACCTGCTCACCCGCGCCATCGCCGACGCCCTGCGCGAGCACCGCGCGCCCCCCTGGGACGCGCTCAAGCTGCTGTAGCCATTCCTCATTCCTCATTCCTCATTCCTAATACTTCATCCCCCATCCCCAGAAAGGAGGCCCCCCAAATGCTGATCACCTACCACGGCCATGCCCAGTTCCTGATACAGTTGGCCAATGGCTACCGCATCCTGACCGATCCCTTTGACCCCAATGTGCCCTGGCCCTTCCGGCGCACGCAGGCCGATCTGGTCACCATCAGCCATGAGCACTTTGACCATACGCATGTGGAGAAGGTGGATGGCCAGCCCCAGGTGATCCGCGGCTTGGGCACGCAGAAGCTGCCAAACGGCCTGCGCGTCACCGGGCTGCCCAGCTTTCACGACGACGCGCAGGGCGCCAAGCGGGGCGAGAACACCATCACGCTCATCGAGGCCGATGGCCTGCGCCTGGCCCACCTGGGCGATCTGGGCGATATGCCCCGCCATGAAGTGATCGAGGCGCTGGAAGATCTGGACCTCATCCTGGTACCGGTGGGCGGCACCTATACGCTGGACGCCGCGCAGGCCGCCCAGCTGATGCAGCTGCTGCGGCCCAAGGTGATCATCCCGATGCACTTTAAGAAGGGCGAGCAGGGCTTCCAGAACATCGGCCCGGCCGAGGACTTCATCAGCGCCATGGCGCCCATGCAGGCCTCACGCCAGCCGCTGCTGCGCGTCACCAAGGAGGACATCTCCCAGGCGCCGGAGCTGGTGGTGCTGGAGGTCGCCCCATGATGGCCGTGCGGCGCCTCTGGGCCTCCGACCGCCGGGGGCGTGAGCAGGTGCTAAAACTGCTGGAGCAGGAGGGCATTACCCTTGACCAGCATCTGGACCTGACCCTGGGCATCTATGAGGATGAGGAGCTGCTGGCCACCGGCTCCTTCTACCGCAACACGCTGCGCTGCCTGGCGGTGGACAAATCCCGCCAGGGCGAGGGCCTGATGGCCACGCTGGTGACGGAGCTAAGCCAAGAGCTGTTCAGCCGCGGGGTGCACGATGTCTTCATCTACACCAAGCGGCAGGCGGCGCACAGCTTTGAGGCGCTGGGCTTTTATGAGATCGCGGCTGTGGATCAGGTGGTCTTTCTGGAAAACAAGCGCGGTGCCTTCCAGCGCTATCTGGATGGCCTGAGCCGCCCGGCGCTGCCAGCGGGCGCGCGCATGGGTGCCGTGGTGATGAATGCCAACCCATTTTCACTGGGCCACCAGTATCTGGTGGAGACGGCCGCCGCCCAGGTGGAGGCCCTGCACCTGTTCATGGTGTCGGAGGATATCAGCGCCTTCCCCTACCAGGTGCGCGAGAGGCTGATCAAGGCCGGCACCAGCCATCTGCCCCATGTCTACCACCACCCCACCGGCCCCTACCTGGTGTCGTCGGCCACCTTCCCCAGCTATTTCATCAAGGAGTCCGAGGCCCTGACCCTGGCCCAGGCGCGGCTGGACGCCGCTGTCTTTGGCCGCATCGCGCAGGCGCTGCACATCACTGACCGCTTTGTGGGCGATGAGCCGCTCTCCCCCGCCACGGCGCTGTACAATCAGGCCATGGCGCAGGAGCTGCCCCGCTACGGCGTGCAGCTGCATGTTTTGAAGCGCAAGAGCGATAACGGCACCGACCCCATCAGTGCCACCCGCGTGCGCGCCCTGATGGCAGAGGGCAGGACGCAGGAACTGCACAGCCTGGTGCCGCCCAGCACCTATGATTTTCTGATCAGCCCGGAGGGCGAGGTCATCGCGCAAAAGCTGCGCGCCGCCTCGGCGCCGGCCAAGCCATAGACATCAAGCGCAAAGCCTAAACCGCCCCCGGCCTCGCGGCCAAGGGCGGTTTGCTTTTGATTGCATCAAATGAATAGATGCTTCTTGATCTCCCGCTTCAGCCGCTCATTGCGCTGCAGCAGCACGAACATCAGCGCGATCACGCCCGCCGGGATCGCCGCGTAGAAGGACCATTGAAAGCGCAGCGGCACGCCGGCGTAGAGGCTGATGACCACCTCCAGCCCCAGCAGGAAAAGGCCACACAGCAGGCTGACCAGCGCCGCGCGGTAGAGGATGACCATCTCACGGCGGCGGATGGCCAGCATCGCCCCCATTAGCACCAGGCCCAGCCATAGCAGCAGGGGCAGCACCAGGCCGATGTACCAGTCAAGGCCGCCTGTCAGCAGCGCGATCAGCAGCAGGTAGCCGCAAAGGCTCAAGACATCGATCAGCACATAGGCATAGGGGCGCGAAAACTTAAACAGCAGCGGCACCACCAGCCAACAGTAGACCAGCACCAGGCTGCCCGCCACGATCAGCGACCAGCCAAAGGGCCCGCTGTCCACCCAGTCGATCAGCAGCACGATGACGGCGGGCACGGCCAGTATCATGGCCACCAATTGCCTGGCATAGCGCCTGTCGATGTGGGCGGCCTGTATCTCCACGGTTTCGGGGTAGGGCATCTGCTCGGGCTTTTGCCAGGCGCAGACCGGGTCTTGCACCAGGGTGCCGCACAGCGGGCAATCCTGCTCGCTGGCGGCCAGCTCCACGCCGCAGTGTACGCAATAGCTCACTGATTTGTCCTCCGGTTGGATTCGATGGTCACAGGCACGCCTTCCTTGATCAGCGCGGTGAAGAACAGCTGCTCCAAGGTGGGCTCCTTGATGGTACGGCTGAAGTTGATAAAGGTCTTGCCGCCCACGCTCACGCAGCCGCAGGAGACCGGGTTGCGCTTGGCGCCGCCGATGACAAAGTCCATGCGCTGCACATGCCGGGCCATCTCAGCTGGCAGGCTGATGAGCCCCAGATTCGACAGCACCGAGCTGAAATAGCGCTCGCCTGTCAGGGCGTACATCAGCTTTAGCACAGCGGACTTTAAGAACAGCGGCGCCAGGCGCAGCAGCTTCATCTGCTCGGCGTGCACATTGCCCGAAAAGCGGGCGTTGACCAATTGCTCCATGGTCTCCAGCCCCACATAGTGGCCCACCAGGCGGATGATGTCTTTCAGCTCATAGCTGCCGTACTGGCTAAACAGCGGCGCGTTGATGTAGGAGGAAAAGTTGCGCAGGGTCTTTGAAGGATAATACTTGCGCAGGTTGACGGGCATGGACAGCTTCAGCGGCATGCGGGCGCGCCTGGCGCTGCGATCCTGCCGCTGGATGTGCAGCATGCCCTGCAGCAGCAGAGCGGCCAGCAGGGTGTTGATGGTGCAGCCGTATCGCTTGGCCAACTGGCTTAGCTGGGCGGTGGGGATGGTGCCGGTGGTCACCTGCAGGTAGTTTTTCTCCGCCGGGGTGCCCCGCAGCGGGTAGGCGCTCTCCTCCTTGCGGGGGCGCGCGGCCTGCCTGGCATACTTGGGAAAGCTGTCCTCCCATTCCTCGGGCCGGGGCGCCTCGCGCAAATCGAGCACATAGCCGCCGGGCTGAATGCGCCGCCCGTGGCGCAGGCGCAGATACTCCGCGCACAGCGTCAGCAGGAAGGTCATGGCGCCGGTGGCGTCTGCCATGGTGTGGAAGAGCTCCAGTGCGATGCGCGGGCCGTGCACCCGCACGCGGATCATGAAGTGATCGTTGTGCGGCAGGGAGATCGGCAGGCAGGGGTTGGCGGCGTCATCCTGCACGATGGGCTGCTTGTCGCCCTGCGTCTCCATGAAGTACCAGAACAAGCCCGCCTTTAGCCGGTAGCCAAACAGCGGGATGCGCTTGAGCGTGGCCTCCAGCGCCTGCTGCAGCAGCGGCCTGCGGATGTCCTCTGACAGCGTCACGCTCAGGCGGAAGACCGCCATCCAGTCGCCTGAGCGGGTGGCGGGG
This sequence comes from uncultured Clostridia bacterium, assembly GCA_934615145.1. Taxonomy (GTDB): domain Bacteria; phylum Bacillota; class Clostridia; order Christensenellales; family Aristaeellaceae; genus UBA1038. Next base: position 7,958 of record CAKTTM010000003.1, read on the forward strand.
TATATCTTGGCCGCGTTGTCCAGCCTCACCCAGGTGGGCACCGGCCGCGCGCGCCGCTTAGCCATGGCGCCTCTCTCCCGTTAGATATAAGGCCGTGCGCTTGAGGGCTTCTCGCGCCTCGGGCACGCCGTAGAGCGGGTAAACATGCCACAGGCCGTCTGCGATGTGCAGTTCACTGGTGCAGCCGGCCTCCAGCAGGCGCTCGTACATGATGACGCTGTCGTCGAGCAGTATCTCATGCCCGCCCACAAACATCAGCGAGGGGGGCAGGCCCTGCAGGTCGCCAAAGAGGGGCGATATATAGGGGTCGCGCAGGTCATGCTCGCCCGCGTACATCCGGGCGCTCTCAAGCAGCGCGGACTGCGTCAGCAGGATGTCCTGCTTTTCCAGCTCGCTGACATCCCGCGTCATGGACAAGTCCGTCCAGGGCGATATGGTCACAATGCGCTCGGGCTGGGGCAGGCCCAGGGCCTTGCACTTGAGCGCCAGCGCAAAGCACAGCCCGCCGCCGGCGCTCTCGCCCACAAAGGCGATGTCGCCCGGGGCATAGCGCTCCAAGGCCAGTTGATAGCTGGCCACCGCGTCCTCCAGCGCCGCGGGATAAGGATCCTCCGGCGCCAGGCGATAGCCCACGCAGAGCACCGCGCGGCCGGTCATCTGGGCCAGCAGGCCGCCAAAGACCTTGGCATAGGCCAGGGTGCCTGCCGTATAGGCGCCGCCGTGCAGGTAGACGATGGCCTGGCGCACGCGGCCGCCGATGGGGATGGCCCAGCTTAGGTCAAAGCGCGGCATGGGCAGATCCTTGAACATGACGGTGTCGCGCACCGCGCGCGCGCCAAGGCCCGACAGGCTGTCCTGCCGCTTCCTGGTCTGCTCCAGGCTAGCGCCGGTGATCAAGGGGCTGAGCAGCTTGATCTGGCTGCGCAAAATGGTGGCCATGAGTGACGGCATCGGGCCCTCCTTATGATGGCTTGCCTGGCCGATCATGGCCTCATTATATCAGATGAGCGGGCCGGTCACAATCAAGTGCTCAGCCGTTGCCCTTTTCCTCCACTTCGGTACTGACCACCTCACCCGTGGGCGCGTCGATGTCTACGCGGAACTTGAGCCCTCTGGCGTTATGAGGCTCAGGATCGATGAACCATACCGACCAGCTGCGCGAGCCCGGCGCCTGGCGGTTGAACTGGAAGCCATAGGCCACCTCGTAGGCCTTGTGCTCCGGGTCTTTCAGTTGATCCGCGTAGCGCGCGCTCACCGCCTGGGTGGCGATTTCCAGCGCCTTAAGCTGGCTGATGTCGCCCTCTGCCGGCAGGCCCGGCATCTCTTCTTTGACATCATGGTACTCGGTCTGCATCAGGGCGCCGATGGCCTGCTGGGGCAGCGGCCAGAAGGCGGCGTCACCGCCATAGGCGGCGGCCCAGCGATGGAAGCTCTGCTCCATGTCCGCCTGGCGATAGCCGGTCTGGTCCAGCTGCTGCCAGAAGTAGTCAGGCGCGAAACTGCCATACCAATAAGCGGGCTTGTCGCCAAGCTGTGCCCTGGGGTCGGCCGTCTGCACGGCGTCCAGCGCCAGCAGCACATACTCGAGCTCGTCAGGCGGCCTGCCCGGCTGCGCCAGCGCCCATTGGCCATCCAGGCTGGCCATCAGTATCAAAGGCTCAAGCGCCTGCGTCTGTCTGCCCTGGGGCATCAGCTCCTTGCCCCGCCACAGCACATCGCTGACAGGCGTGGTGCGGGTGGCATAGGCCAGCTGGCCCGCCAGCTTGAGCAGCGGCAGGCTGTCCACACCCTGCCCCAGGCCAGTGAGCGCCTGCGCCGGGATGAAGCCATAGCGCATATGATCGACCGTGGTGGCATAGCGAACCAGCAGCCAGCCCTCCACCCGGCCATAGGCCTCGATCAGGCCATTGCTGCTGGCAAAGGCCCTGCCCTGGTCGGCGATACCGTAGTGCTCCCCCGGCCCCTGGTAGATGCTCAGCCGCAGGCCACCGGGCAGCTTCAGCGCCTGGGGCTTGGGCAATGCTGTCAGCTGGGCCGCCTGCGCGGGCAGCAACAGCATCAGGCATAGCGCCAGCGCCAGGGCGCCAAGGATCCTCATGTGCTTTCTCATCTTGTCCTCCCTTATCCGTTGCCGATGGGCGCGTCAGCGATTACCTCGATCACCTCGCCCGTCAGGCTGTTAAGCGCCACCGCGTAACGGCAGACCGCCTGGCCGTCCTTCAATTCGTGCTCATAGTATTCCACGCGCCAGACATTTTCAGTGGTCAGCGATACAACCAGCTTGAGGCCATCCAGCGCCTCATCGCTGGCGAAAAGATGCTTCTTGATCGCCTCCCGCGCAAGCCCCATGGCCTCCGCCTGCGGCAGGTCGCCTTCCTTAGGCTCTCTGTAGACAAAGGGATAGGTTTCGACTTTCTGCTCCAGGTCCCAGATTTCAAAGGGGCCGCGCTCGGCTACCAAAGCGGCCATCTGCTCTTGCCTGCGCTGCTGATCAATCTCCCGCTCAAAGCCGATCCTGTCAGAAGAAATGGCCAGGTCACCGCCGGGCGCCAGCAGGGCAGCGTACCAGGCCGGGCCGTCATCGGAGGCACCCTTGGGCATGATCTTGATCATCCACCAGCTGCGATCCTCCTGCGGCCAATGATGAAACACGGCGCTGACCACGCGCATCTGCTCGCGCAGGCGCTCGGGCCCGCCATCCAGAAAGAGTATCCAGGCCTGCTCCACCGCCTCCTCCAGGCTGATGGTGCCCTCCGGCGGCGCCGTGGGCTGCTCATGGCTCAGGTAGTACAGTATGCTGTCGAGCGCGATGCGCGGCTCCTCCGGCGGTGCCTCCTCCGCCAGGGCCTGCAGCCCCGGCAGCATCAGGCACAGCGCCATCAGCAGGGCGATCCATCGTTTGTGAGTTGTCATCTTCTTCCCTCCTTGTTCAGCCGTTGCCCGGCCAGTATAGATCCTGTCTGACATAGCCGCTGCTGCCGTCGTCAAGCTGCACATGATACCAGTTCTCCCCCGCCTCGCCCAGGATATGCACCCGCCCCCAGTCAAGGAAGCGGCCCTCCACCCGGACGCTGGGCGCCTGGCTGTCGGGCAGCTCGTAGAGTGGCAGCCATTCATACCTGAGCGCTTCCTCGAGTTGACTGTTCTCAGGCTCCCGGCGGGGCACGGTCAGCATATCGTCCCCCTCTGCCAGCCCTGCCGCCAGCATATAGCCCCGCACGCCGGCGACATCCACCTGCGCTCAGTCGCCCTGACGGCTGAGTATCTGCACAGGCGTTCCGCCATAGTAGGCGCCAAGCGAGGCGGCGCCATGATCCGGCTGTTGGCGCAAGTGCAGGCGATCACCCGCCGTGGGGGTGGCGACCACCGCCCAGCCGCTGCTGTCCACCAGAGCCAGGGCGGCCTGGAAGCTACGGGGGATGGCCGCGTAGTCAATGCTGCTGATATCCCAATCGGGCAGCCTGCCGTAGAGATAGCGCCGCTCACCCTGCTCATCGAAGCCACCGATCATGTGCTCCCTGATCTTGATGCTGTCGTCGCCCTTCAAGCTGACGGCGCTCAGCCGATAGCGCCCGTCCCGTCGCTTGGTGAAGCTGGCATAGTTCTCCCCGCTGTCCAGATAGAGCCCCAGGCCGTCGCCGCTTGAGTGGAAGATATCCGCGCTGACGCACTGGGTCAGCGGCGCAGAGATGATCTGCTCATAGCGGCCCTCCTCGTCTATCCAGCGGCTGATATACACCCGAAGGGAAGGCCTTGGGGGCCCACAGCCTCTGTGTAGACATGGGTGCCGATGCTCAGCTTATTTGCCCACTCATCCGCGCCTATCAGGCGGCCGGGCAGGTAGGGCAGGCAGGCCTGTTCCGCTTCCCCGCGGTCATGGGGAAAGCTGCGCGCGTCAAAGCCATCCATCAGCGTATCCCCCGGCACATAGGGTACGGGCGAGAGCACGCGCAGTGGCTCATCGTAGGCCGGGCCCTCGTCATAGAGCATCAACATGCCGCCCGCATGCGTGATCACCTCGCGGTTCATGCCGGTCAGGCGCTCCACGGCGCTGAGCCGCCAGCCGCCTGGGCCCAGCAGCGCGCTGTAGCGCATGGCGCTGTTGTCCATGATGCCCGCCAGCACGGCCTCGGGCGTGGGGCTTTGCCAGAACAGCGTATGCTCCCCCTCAAAGCGCAGGTCTGTCATCTTGGCGCCGGGCTTGACCGGGTGGTCGCAGGCAAAGAGTGTGCTGACGCCCCCTGCCCCTTCTTCCAGCAGCATCAGGACAGTGTGCTTGTCCTTTGTCAGCGCCAGGGCGTGGCGGCCGCCGCCGCTGTCCGGCTGGGCCCAGATGCTTAAGCCATAGCCCGGATAGCGCGTCTGCGCCGCCTGCCAGACGGCCTCCGGCGGCCACATGGCCTGCGCCTGAGCGCCAGTCACCAGCATCAGGCAGGCCAGCAGCACCGTGAGCAGGATGCTTACGCATCAAAAAACCCTCCTTCGCGCCAGTCTTTCCCATAGAACGCGGCAGGAGGGCTTTTTCGTGCACGATTTGTCAGGCGGTTTTGGGGCGTCGTTCCCGCGTGTACAGCCAGCCGGAGACCCAGGCGGTCAGCGGGGCGACGGCGATCAGGCCAAAGCAGTCCACCAGCACATTGAGCAGCTCTGCCGCCACGAAGCGGTAGCTGAGGATATCCTCAAGTGGCGTGCCCTGGCCCTGATAGTACATCAGCATGGTCAGAAAGCTGCCCGAGTAGGCCATGACCAGCGTGGTGGTCATGGTGCCGATCACCGTGCGGCCAACGGACAGGCCCGCCTTTATCAGATCGCGGCTGGAGATGTCCGGCGCGTGCGTCTGCACCTCGTGGCAGGAGGCGGCGATGTCCATGCCAAGGTCGGTCAGCGCGCCTGAGGCGCCGATAAAGCTCATGGCCAGATAGATGCCCCTGGCATCCACCTGCAGGCTGGACTGGCTCAGCAGCGGCGAGAGGAAGGGCAGCGTGCTGCCATCCAGGCGCAGCATCTGCGCAAACAGCAGGCTCAGCCCCAGGCTGACCAGTATGCCCAGCAGCGAGCCAATCACGGCGCTGACGGCCAGGCGGCTGAAGCCTGCCACCGAATAATCGATCAGGCAGGTGAGCAGCAGCACCAGCAGCAGGGCGTTGGGGATGGGCGGCGCGCCGCGCAGCAGCAGCGGGATGTATACCTTCCACAGCATCACGGCGCTGGCCGCCAGCGCCACCAGCGCGCCCACACCGCTAAAGCCTGCAAAGAGCACCAGCAATACAATACAGCCCGCAAATATCAGGCCCAGCGTGGGCGCGCGATCCAGATCGATCAGGGTCAGGCTCAGGCCCTCCCCCCTGGGATGCACCATGCCCAGCGCCCTGTCCCCCACCTGGTAGAGCTTGTCCTTTTCAAGGTCGGTGTTGAGAAAGTTGACCGCAGGGGCCGTCTTGCCCTTGTTGGAGCCGCTGAGTATCTCCACCTGGGCCTGCTGGACGCCGGCATAGACGATGCCCAGGGGATCCAGGCCGCTGTTGTCCACCGACAGCACTATGACCCGCTCTCTTTTGATGGCGCTGGCCGCATTGCCATCGCCCTGCGAGGGCAGAAACATCATCAGCACCGTCAGCGCGCCCGCCACCAGGACAAATATCATGTTCATCCGCTTGTTCATTCACAGAGCCTTTCATGGACAGTCATTTACATACGGATACGCGGGCGTCCCGGGGGACGCCCGCATATGATAGAGAGGCTTATCTTACTTGGCAGCCAGCGCGGGGATCTCGGCGTTGACAGCCAGGCCCATGGCGTTCATCAGGCCGTGGAAGATGTCGGTATTGTCGTAGGAGCCTACGAAGCCTGCAACGCCGGCGCCGGTGGCGTACACGGGCAGCATCACGCCGGTGTGGGCGTAGGAGGTGTAGGCCAGGCCGGCCTTGTGGTTGAGGGCATGGGTGATGGCCATGGAGAAGGGCTCGTAGCCGCCATAGAGGTAGGCTTCCTCATCGCCCACGATGCGCTGGGCGCGGGGCAGCATGCTAAGCGTATAGGCCTTCTCCAGGTCGCCGGTCTCCTTGGCGGTCAGGCTCAGGGGCTTGTCAGCGGCCAGGCTCAGGCCAAAGTCGGCCTCCACGATCGCCATGGCGTCGCTAAAGCTGGTGCCGTCCTCGCGCATCTTGGCGATCTTCTCGTCAAACTTGACGAAGGAGACCTTCTGGCTCTGCAGGTAGTCAAAGTGGGTGTCATAGGCGGTGGTGGCAAAGCCGATGGTCAGGCCGCCGGTCTCGTGGTCGCCGGTGACGACGATCAGGGTCTCATCGGGATGATCCTTGGCAAAGTTGACGGCTTCCTGTATCGCGGCTTCCAGCGCCAGGGTGTCATGGATGCTGGTGGCGGCGTCGTTAGCGTGGCAGGTCCAGTCGATCTTGCCGCCCTCGACCATCAGGAAGAAGCCATTGTCGCTATTCAGGTTGCGGATGGCGGCGGCGGTGATGTCCGCCAGGCTCAGGCTCTCTTCGCCAGCGGCCACCTTGGCCACGCGGTCGATCTCATAGAGCATGGAGTCGCTGTCGCCCTTGTCCGGCACGATGGCCAGGGTGCGGCCGCTGTCGGCATTGATGGCGCGGATGTCTTCGTTGGTGTTGGCAAAGTTCCAGCCGTTTTCCTTGGCGATCTCAAAGAGGTTCTTGGAGGGATTGGCCTTGTCCTCGCCGTCGGGGCGCTTGAAGCCGCCGCCGCCCAGGAAGTCAAGCACGGTGCCGCTGAGGCCCTGCACGGAGATATCATAGTACTGGTTGCGGCTGGGCACCTTGGCGTAGAAGGAGGCGGGGGTGGCGTGGTCGATGGAGACGCTGGACACAACGCCCACCTTCATGCCGGCTTCCTTGGCATACTCGCTGACCAGCTTGAAGGTCTTTTCCTTGTTGACATCATAGTTGATGACGCCAGAGAGCGTCTTGCCGCCGGAGGCCATGGAGCTGGCGGTGGAGGCGGAGTCGGGGGCAAAGCTGCTGGCGTCATAGGTGGTCATCACGCCGGTTGACTCAAAGCTGTCAAACAGCAGCTGGCTTGCCACGGGGCAGGCGCTGTCCGGGTTCTCCTGGGTGCCGCGATAGTAGCGGGTGGCAGTGGTCTGGGGGCTGCCCATGCCGTCGCCGATAAACAGGAACACATACTTGGCCTTGGGCGCGGCGGGCTCGGCCGCGATGGCGGCGACGGTGCCCAGCAGCATCAGGGCTGCCAGCAGGAGAGCGGTAAACTTCTTCATGATAGACTTTCTTCCCTCGTCTTGATACGGTTTCGCATAAATCGTAGCCCGCCCAGGTAAAATCCCGGTGAGTTGATTGTAAAAAGATTGTACAAAAAATCCCGACCTTTGCGGTCGGGATGCTTGAGACGCAGCGGCTGTCAGCCTAATGCCACATCCAGTATCATCATGATGGTAAAGCCCACCGCCACGCCCATCACGCCGATGTTGGAGTGCTCGCCCTCCTGCAGCTCGGGGATCAACTCTTCCACGCAGACATAGATCATGGCGCCTGCGGCAAAGGCCAGCAGGTAGGGCAGGATGGGGATCAGCAGGTGGGCAAAGAGCACCGTGATAAAGGCCGCCACCGGCTCCACAGCACCGGACAGGGCGCCCATGGCAAAGGCCTTGTGCTTGCTGTAACCGCCAGAGCGCAGCGGCATGGAGATGATGGCGCCCTCTGGAAAGTTCTGTATCGCGATGCCGATGGCCAGCGCCAGGGCGGAGGTCATGGAGATGCCGTTGCCCCCCGCGGCCAGGCCCGCAAAGACCACGCCCACCGCGATGCCCTCGGGGATGTTGTGCAGTGTCACCGCCAGCATCAGCATGGTGTTCTTCTTGGCCCTCACCGGCGGGCCCTCAGGCTCATCGCTGAAGCGGTGCAGGTGGGGGATGACGCTGTCGAGCAGCATCAAAAAGCCCATGCCCAGCAGGAAGCCCACCGCCGCCGGCAGCCAGCCGGGCAGCCCCAGGGCCTCGGATTTGTCAATGGCTGGCAGCAGCAGCGACCAGACCGAGGCCGCCATCATCACGCCGGCGGCAAAGCCTATCAGCACCTTCTGAATGCGCGGGTGCATCTCGCCCTTCATCAGATAGACCATGCCCGAGCCCAGCACGGTGCCCACCAGGGGGATCATCAGCCCCAATATGATATCCAGTCTCACTTGGCCATCCTCCATGGAAGCGTTCTAAATCGGAGTCTATCATAAGGGGGTATTTGCTTGCAAGCGTCGCGCGTGCTATCCTGTGCCGTACGGAGGGTTCAGCATGACAGACAGGCTCTACTATCAGGACGCGTACAAGACCGAGTTTAGCAGCAGGGTGTCAGGCATCCAGCAGCGGCCTGAGGGCCCCTGGCTGGCGCTGGACAGCAGCGCCTTTTACCCCACCTCGGGCGGGCAGCCGCATGACACGGGCAGCCTGGTGGCCGATGGGCAGGAAGTAAAGGTGCTGGATGTGCTGGCCGATGAGCAGGGCATCCTCTGGCACCGTACAGACAGGGCGCTTGATGTGGGGACGCCGGTGCAGGGCCGTATCGACTGGCCGCGGCGCTTTGACCACATGCAGCAGCACGCGGGCGAACACATACTGGCCGGCTGCATCCACGCGCTGTTTCAAGGCTATACCCATGGCCTGCATGTGGCGCAGGACTATGCCAGCATCGATGTGACGCTGCCCGACGGCGCCATGCGCCTTGACAAGGCGCAGATAGATCAGCTCGAGCTGCTGGCCAATCAGCGCGTGCAGCAGGACGCCCCCATCCGCAGCTGGTTCCCCACCAAAGAGGAGTTTGACCAGATCCCGCTGCGCAAGGCGCCTGCGGTGGATGAGCATATCCGCGTGGTGATGGCAGGCGACTTTGAGGCCTGCGCCTGCGGCGGCACGCACCCGAGCAGCACCGGCCAGATAGGCCTGATCAAGGTGCTGGACACGCAGCCCTCCAGGGGCAAGATGCGGGTCATCTTTCTGTGCGGGCTGCGCGCCACGCGCCACTACCAGGCGCTTTATCATGCGGCCAGTGAGGCCGGCGCCCTGCTCTCCAGCCCGGTGAGCGGGCTGCCCCAGGCGGTCGGCCACCTGCAGGCGGAGATCGCCCAGCACAAAGAAGCCCTGCGGGCGCTGAAGCTGCAGCGCGCGCAGGGCCTGGCCGCGCAATTGCTGGGCGAGGCCCAGCCGCTGCCCGGCGGCGGGCGGCTGGTGCAGGCCCAGCTGGCGGACCATGACATGAATGACTTGAAAGAGCTGGCCTCGCTGCTGACGCGCGAGCTTGGCGTGGCGGCGCTGCTGGCTGCGCCCAAGCCGGAGGGCTATCACCTGCTCTTTGCCCGGCACGAGGCGCTGGGTCAGGACATGGCCGCTCTACTGCGGCAAAGCGGCGCCAGAGGCGGCGGCAGGCCGGACTTCGCCCAGGGCAGCGCGGCGGACGACAAATCGCTCAGCCAGGCCGCCCAGGCGCTGCTCAGCGCTACTTAGGGCAGCGCGGCGTACTGCTTGTCGTACTCAGAGGGGCCGGCCACCACGATCATATAGCCATCCGGATCGCGGAACCATACCTCCTGGTGCCCGGCGTATTCATTCGTATAGGGCGGCACCTCGGGGATGACGCCGGCGGCGTCCAGCCTTGCGATCTGCGCCTCAAAGTCATCGGTCTTAAACCACAGCAGCACGCCCAGGCCCGCCGTCTGGCCGGGCTTGAGCAGCGCATCGTGGTTCATATCGGCCTCCGGACCGTGCAGCTGCAGCAGCAGGCGGCCATCCTGGCATAGCTGCTCATACTCATCGCCGCCGTGGGCGCTGTGCAGGCCAAGCACCTTTTCATACCACTGGGCGCTCCCCCGCACGCTTTGCACCGTGATCATGGGATGGATGATCTTGCCGTTCCCCCCCTTGTGTGTTCGTAATTGCATCATACCCAATCGATTCTATTGACAAGCCAACTGCCGCTTGTTAGGATGAGGGCAGGCAGAAGCCTGATGAGGGGTGTCATGAAGGCATCAGGGGCCCGACAGGGGCCTGATTTTTGTGCTGAGGAGGATACCCCACTGTGAACAAACCTGATGTCAAGCGCCTGGTGCTCTCCGCCATGTTTGTGGCGATCGGATTTCTGCTGCCCTTCCTGACGGGCCAGCTGGCCCAGCTGGGCAGCATGCTCAGCCCCATGCACATCCCGGTGCTGCTGTGCGGCTTCGTCTGCGGCTGGCCCTGGGGCCTGGCGGTGGGCGCCATCACGCCGCTGCTGCGCTCGCTGGCGCTGGGCATGCCCCCGTTGTTCCCGGTGGCGGTGGCCATGGCCTTTGAGATGGCCGCCTATGGCGCCATCGCGGGCATACTCTATGAGCGTCTGCCCAAGAAGCCCATCAATGTGCTGGTGACGCTGGTGATCGCCATGCTGCTGGGCCGCGTGGTCTGGGGCCTGGCGATGTATGTGCTGATGGGTCTTTCCGGCGGCGCCTTTGGCTTTGACCGCTTCCTGGCCGGCGCCTTCATCAATGCCTGGCCGGGCATCATCCTGCACATCGTGGTCATCCCGCCCATCGTGCTGGCGCTGGAGCGCGCCAAGTTCATACCGCTCAAGGGCTGAAGCCCTGGCGGCTGGAGGCAATGAGTTGAAGATACTGGTCATCGACGGACAGGGCGGCGGCATGGGCCGCGCCATCGTGACAGCCCTGCGGGAGCGTCTGCCCCAGCAGCCGCTGCTGGCCCTTGGCACCAATGTGCTGGCCACGCAGGCCATGCTGAAAGCCGGTGCTGAGCAGGGCGCCACCGGTGAGAACGCCATCCTCTGGCAGTGCCGCGATGCCGATATCATTCTGGGCCCCACCGGCCTGGTGGCCGCCGGCGCCCTGCTGGGCGAGATCAGCCCGGCCATCGCCTCCGCCGTGGGCGCAAGCCCGGCGCAGAAGTACCTGATCCCCTCCGACCGCTGCAGCCTGCATGTCATCGGCCTCAAGCCCCAGGGCATGGATGCCGCGGTGGCCGAGCTGGTGGACAGGGTGCGGGAGCATCTGAGCTAAACAAATCATCCATACAATTAGGGCCGCCGGCGCGATCTGCGCCGGCGGCCCTTTGCTGTCGTATTGTATTACTTGGCGTCGATGAGGTTGGTGAACAGGCGGATGCCGCCGGGCACCAGGTTGGGCACCTGGCGGAAGAAGACGATGGCGGCGTAGGTGTAGCGGCCCTCACCATAGGGCATGGTCAGTATCTGGCCGTCGTACTCGGCGCCCTCCTGCTCCACCGTGCCCGAGCGGATGGGGGCCTCATAGGCCTCATCCCATTCCATGGGGATGTAGAGCGAGCGCTCCTGCACCCAGCCGTCAAAGTCAGCCAGTGTGATCTTATTGGGCTCATTGAGGAAGGGATGATTGGGCAGCAGGATGGTCACCGGCGAGTCCTCATAGGTGACGCGCCAGGCCAGGGAGGGGCTGCCCACCGTCAGCGGCAGGGGCGCCATCTCGGGCGTGTAGCCCTCGCTGGGGGTGTGGTACTGTATGATCAGGTGGCCGCCGGCCTTGGTAAAGTCCAGCAGGCGCCCATTGACCGTGCGCAGGATGGGACGGCGCCCGTAGGCGCGGATGCCGGTGATGATGGTGTCGTACTGGTTGAGGTCGCCATAGAGCAGGTCGTCGTCGCTGAGCAGGCTGACATCCATGCCCAGTATCTTCAGCGTGGCCGCGATCTCGTCGGAGCCGGAATCCACATAGCCTATCTTGGTATCACCAAAGGCCAGCGGGAAGGCCTCCAGCGTCGCCACGGCGTCGTAGAGGAAGTAGGTCAGGTTGATGTGCTGATAGTCGATGGTCTGCACCGTGCGGGTGCTGGTGGCCTTGTCGGTCTTGGCGCTGGCCTGCAGCAGGTACTGGCCCTGGGCCAGGCCCTCCGGCGCAGTTACCATAAAGCTGGCCTCCGCTGAGGCGCCGGGCTTGAGCTCCATGGTCTGGCTCATGGGCTCCATGGTCCAGCCCTCCGGCAGCGCCAGGCTGACCTCGGGCTTGCTGTCTTCGGCCGACAGGTTGGTCACTGTCACCTTCAGCTCGCTGGGCGCGGCATCCTTCAGCAGGTTGATCGCGGCCTTCTCGGGGCTGAGTTTCAAGGACAGCTCGGGCAGGTAGGCGAAGTTGCCCTGCGTGCGGGCGGTCATGGCAAAGTCGATGGGGCCGCTGAGCGCCAGATCGGCGGTCAGGGCGTCGGCGCGGAAGGCGTTGAAGTAGTCCTCGGTGCTGGGCGCGGTCAGCTCAAAGCGCCGGATCAGCGCCTGGCCCAGGCCCAGCTCGCCCTCGCCCTCAATCTCCTTGATCGTCCACTGCTCCTGATGGGGCAGGTTCAGGCTGACATCACCCAGCTGGTACTCGCCCGCCAGGCCCTGGAAGAGGCGGACATCGACGGTGATGACCTGTCCCGGGGTGACGCTCATGTCAGAGGGGATGACCTGGGCCTGCAGGCCGGCAGCCTGCGCCAGGCCCTTGTCCACCTGGCTGTTTTTCAGCGCCAGCTGGACATTCAGGTCGTCAGTGATGGCCTGCTCCAGGCCGGCGTCCGCTACCAGCGGCGCAGCCTCGGCCAGCGCCTGCTTGTAGCTGACCAGCACGGGCAGCATCTTGTCAGTGTGCGGGAAGGCGGCCAGCAG
>CAKTTM010000004.1 GCA_934615145.1 uncultured Clostridia bacterium
CGTCGGTGAAGCAGTCCGCCTCGACAACGACCGCTTCGCCCATGACGCGCTTGATCGCGAAGCGCCCGCCGTCGACGGCGGGGATGACGCGATCGATCACTGCACGTGAACTTGCGCGGTCCTGAAGCGCATGCGCGCCGTCAGTCAAGCGCTCGACCTCAGGTTGGCTCATCGCGCGCCTCCCGGAACACGACAACGGCCAACGGCGGCAGCGTCAGCGTGAGCGCCCACGACCGGCCATGGGCGGCAACAGGCATCGCCTGCGCTCCACCCAGATTGCCCCACCCCGCGCCGCCGTAGGTCGCTGCGTCGCTGTTGAGAACCTCGTCCCAGCGGCCGCCGCCGGGGACACCGATCACATAGTTCGTGCGCGGGATCGGCGTGAAGTTGCATACGACGAGCAACCGCTCGGCGCCGTCGCGCGCCTTTCGCAGAAAGGCGATCACGCTGTTCTGCGTGTCGCTGGCGTCGATCCACTCGAAGCCCTCCGGCGCGAAATCGAGCGCGTGCAGCGCCGGCTCGCCGCGGTACACGCGATTGAGATCGCGCACCCATCGCTGCAGGCCGGCGTGGTCCGGAAAGTCGAGCACCGGCCATTCGAGTTCGCCCTCATGAGCCCACTCGCGACGCTGCCCGAACTCGCCGCCCATGAAAAGCAGCTTCTTGCCGGGATGCGTCCACATCCAGCCGAAGAGCAGGCGCAGGTTGGCGAACTTCTGCCAGTCGTCGCCGGGCATCTTCCCCAGCAGCGAGCCCTTGCCATGCACCACTTCGTCATGCGACAGCGGCAGGACGAAGTTCTCGTTGAACGCGTACCACAGCGAAAAGGTCAGGCGATCGTGGTGGTAGCTGCGATGGATCGGATCCTCGCGGAAGTAGGCGAGCGAGTCGTGCATCCAGCCCATGTTCCATTTCATGCCGAAGCCGAGGCCGCCGAGCCAGGTGGGTCTGGAAACCATCGGCCAAGCCGTCGATTCCTCGGCAACCGTCATCGTGTCGGGATAGGCCCCGAACACCCGCTCGTTGAGCCGGCGCAGGAAATCGACCGCCATGGTGACATCGCGCAGCGGGTCATCCCCCACCTCGCGCTCAATGGTCAGGAAGCCCTTGTAGCCGATGGCGCGCAGCGCATCCAGATAGGGCCCAAAGGGCACATCGCCCTCGCCCAGGGGCAGCTCGATAAAGGCGGGGTCGGTCACCACATCGTCGGCCACGATGCCGTAGATGCGCTCGGGATCCTTGTCATAGAGCTTGCGCCCGTCCTTGGCGTGGGTGTGCACGATGTACTTGCTCAGCGTGTGCACCGCGGCCACCGGGTCGTCGCCGGTCACCATCACCAGGTTGGCTGGGTCCATGTTGACGGCAACGCCGGTGGAATGCAGGGAGTCCAGGAAGGCCGCCAGGGTCTTGGAGGTCTCGGGCCCGGTTTCCACCGCGAAGTGCGCCTGCAGGCTGTCCGCGTACTGGGCCAGCTGGCCGCAGGCATCCTGCATGATGCGGTAGCGTGGATGCTGGGGATCTTCGGGCACCACGCCAATGTGGGTGGTGACGATGTCGGTCTCCCAATCCTTGGCCAGATCGAGGATGCGCTTGGAGGCATCGATCAGCTTCGGGTTCTTGACAGCGTCACCAAAGCCATGGCCAAGGTCGCCCACCAGGGCGGAGATGACCAGGCCCCTGTCCTTGACCATCTTGAGGAAGTCCTTCTTCTTCTGAGGCGTCAGATTCTGTGGCGCCAGCTCGCCCTTGGTGGTATAGACCTGCAGGCCCTGTGCGCCCAGCCTCTGGATGGTGTCCAGTGCCTCCGGGATGGGCAGCTTGAGGGACTCCAGGATGATGCCGATGGGAAATGTGCTCATGCTTCTCTCCTTCGCCGGCCAAGGCCGGATACTATTGTCCGCTTAGAGACAGAAGTGCATCATGCGCAGCACTTCCTCAAAGTCATGGTGTTCAAAGCCTATCGTGCGCTCGTCCACGCGTGTGACGCCGGGGTAGAAGCTGCGGCGGTAGGCGGTCTTGTGCTCTTCATAGCATATCTGCACATCAAAGTGCGCGGGCATGGGAAAGAGGCAGTCCTCCCTGGGCAGGCTGCTGGCCTCAGCCACAGCCTCCTGTATCAGGCGCAGCGCCTCATCGGGATGGATGGCCTTGACAGCGCCGCCGATCCCCTCGTTGGTGACCACCACCTTGGCTGCGGGCAGCCTGCCGCTCAGCCAATCGCACAAGCCCTTGTCGCCGCTGAGCGCCAGCACCGGCACCCCCAGATGCGCCGCGATCAGGCAATTGATGTGCAGCTCGCTGGCCAGCTCGCCATTGATGGTGACGCTGAAGGCCCTGGTGGTCATCGTATGCGCCAGCGGGTTGCTGTCGCGCCCGGCGGCGTTATGGTAGCCGGTGAAGACCACGCCGTCAAAGCTGCCGTCCAGGCCAGTCATCATGCTGTGGGGTTGGCCGGCCCAGCCGCGCAGTACTTGGGCATACTGAGGCAGCGCGCGCGGATCCAGGTTGCGGGCGCTGTCGTGCGCGTCCTTGACCAGCACCTGGTCAAAGCCGCCCTCTTTGGCGCCCTGGCAGGCGGCCGCCACTTCGCGGCTCATCTGATCGGCAAACCAGGCATAATCCGCGTGCCCCTTCTCCGTTTCGTTCCAGTCCGTGATGCCGCAGGTGCCCTCGATGTCGGCACTGATGAATAGCTTTCTCATCGTCTTATCCTCACAATCGTATTAGAGTGACAGCTCACGCGCTGTGAAGGCGCGCAGGCCAGCCAGGCTCAGCAGCAGGCCGATCAGCGGCATCAGCAGGCCCTCGGGTGCCAGCCTGCCCACCGCTAGGCCTGCATGATCAAAGGCGCTGTAAGGGCTTAGGTACTTCAGGAAGGCCGGCATCTCCCGAGGTCTGGCCAGCAGGGCCAGCAGCAGTAAAAACAGGAAGAACAGGACGGCCCTGCGGCTGGCGCTGCGCTGTGTCTCGCTCAGACAGCTGAGCAGGAAGCACAGGCCCCCTGTCAGCACATAAACCAGCCACAGCCCCAGGTTGAGCCACAGGAACCAGCCGATCTGCAGCTGCGTGGGCCGCAGCAGCTGGCTGACCGCGATGCCCAGCGCCGCGGAGAGGATGCTTAGCCCCACCATGGACAGCATCAGCACCGCCCACAGCGTCAGCGCCAGGCTGCCGCGCCGGACCGGCAGCGCCAGGTAGTGGCTCATCTCCCCCGTCTCCAGCTTGCCCGCGATCAGGCGGGAGGCAATGGCGGCGGCGACCAGCCCGCCCATCAGCGGCAGCAAAAAGCCATAGAGCAGGGAGCTCAGATGCTGGGTAAGCGTCGCGCTGCCCAGCACGCCCAGCGCCGAGAACAGATAGGGCGCCTGCCCGCGCGCCTGGCTGAAGGCCTCCACCGTGCCCTCATCATACAGCAGCGCCGCGCCCAGGTGCAGGCCTGCCATCAGCAGCGCTGCCACGATGACCAGCGGCAGCTGGCGCCTCAAATGAAAGCCAAGCAGCGTCTTCATAGCATGTCGTCCCCATGGTAGCGCAGGAAGCTCTCCTCCCCCTCCTGGCGGCCACCGACCAGATCGAGCACCTCGTACTTGGCCAGGGTCTTGAGCAGGGCCTGGGGAGATGAGGGTATCGCCACGATGACCCGGTTGCGCAGCAGCTCCACGCCGCTGACCCATTCCTGCTGGAAGGCGGCGGCCTGAGCCACATCGGCAAAGGTGATGTGATAGACCTTTTGCCGGGTGTAGCTCAGCGCCTGGGCGGACTGTACCGTGACCAGGCGACCCTCCCGGATGATGCCCACCTGCTCGCAGCAGCGCTGCGCCTCCTCAAAGACATGGGAGCACAGAATAATGGTCTTGCCAGCCTTGTGCTCATCGCTGATCAGTTCCAGCACCGCGTTGCGGGCATAGGGGTCAAGCCCGGCACAGGGCTCATCCAGCAGGTAGATATCCGGATCATGCAGAAAGCCCAGCACCACCATCAGCTTGCGCTGCTGGTCTACCGGCAGGTAGCGCCAGTCGCCTAAGGGGTTGCAGTCCAGCCGCTCCAGCAGCTCCTGCGTGCGCTTGCGCGATACATCGCCCCTGGCCTGGCTGATCAGCCGGATGAAGGCATCCCCCGAGCATCCCCCGGGCAGCGAGGCATCGCGGGACACGAAGCCGATGTCCTTCATCAGCTGGTGCCGCTGGCGAAAGGGATTGAGGCCCCTGATGCTCAATTCACCCCGATCAGGCTTCAAAAAGCCCATCAGCAGGCTCAGCACCGTCGACTTGCCGGCCGAGGCCGGGCCTATCAGGCCAAAGGCCCCGCCCTTTTCAAGGCTGAGACTAAAGTCAAACAGGCCCTTGTCATCCTCAAAAACCTTGCTGACGCGGTTGAGCGTGATCTCAGCCATGGCCGGCCGCCTTGCGCAGCGCGTTGCGCCGCTCACTGTCTCTGGCCAGCAGCTGGTAGATCACCGCCGCAAAGGGAATGAACAGCAGCATGCCGGCAATGCCCATGATGCCGCCGCCCAGCGTCACCGCCACCAGCACCCAAATGGAGGGGATGTCGATGGCATTTGACAGGATGCGCGGATAGATCAGGCTGCCCTCCAGCTGCTGGACGATGAAGTACATCAGCAGGAACCAGGGCGCCTGCTGGGGGGAGACGGTGACGATCAGCAGCGCGCCGAACATGCCGGCGATATAGGGGCCAAAGATGGGGATGAAGGCGCAGACAAAGGTGATCAGCGCCACCAGCACCGGGTAGGGAAAGCCAAACAGCAGCATGCTGAGCCATATCAGCAGCGCCGATACTAGGCTCTGCACGCACTGGCCGCCGATGAAGGCGGAATAGGTGCTGATGGTGGTATGCAGCAGGCCCGCCACCTGAGGCGCGTAGCGCTGGGGCAGATAGGCGGTGATCAGGCTGTGGATCTGGTTCTTGATGCGCTCTTTGGAATAGAGCAGATAGATGGCAAACACAAGGCCCACCAGAATATTGACCAGCATCTGGGCAGCCGAAATCACCACAGTGGACGAATAGTTGATGCCGCCCAGCAGGAAGTTGCTGGCCCGCTGGAACAGATCGCGCACATTGGCTTCACTGGCGTCGCTTACGCCCAGGATGGTGCGGATATTGGTGTTATAGGTGGCCAGCCAGTCCTCCAGCTGCTGCAGGAGCCCTGGGATACGGTTGATCAGGCTCTCGGCAGCGACCAGCACCTCGGGGATGATGACCACCAGCAGCAGCACCACGATGGCCACCACAAACAGCGTTGCCAGTGTCAGGCAGATGGCGCGCTTGGCATGCGCAAAGGGCTTGTGATCGAGAAAGCGCAGATGCCGCTCCAGAAAGCGCATGGGCAGGTTGATGACCAGGGCCATCAGGCCGCCCACGATAAAGGCGGTGATGATGGAGAGGAAGCGGCTCAGCAGCCCCCAGAACAAATCGATACGGTATAGAAAAAAACCAAAGAGCATCAGCAGCACAATGGTTCTGATCCGTCTGTTTCTCTCAGGGGGCTTCGTTTCCATACCGCACCTCGACTAAGCGAGTATACCAAATCCCCCACAGGGTGACAAGTTTTTGTTGACAGGCGGTCGTTTCCTGCTATACTGTATATAGGTCAAAGATGGTCAGAGTTCTTTGACCTTTGAGGAGGAATTTGATGAATCAGAATCAGTATACGCAAAAGAGCATGGAAGTCATACAGCGCGCCCAGGCGCTGGCACAGGAATACAGCCACCAGACGCTGGAGCAGGCGCATCTGCTGCGCGCGCT
This sequence comes from uncultured Clostridia bacterium, assembly GCA_934615145.1. Taxonomy (GTDB): domain Bacteria; phylum Bacillota; class Clostridia; order Christensenellales; family Aristaeellaceae; genus UBA1038. Next base: position 5,764 of record CAKTTM010000004.1, read on the forward strand.
GACAGAAAAGGCCGATGGCTTGATCCCGCAGCTGCTGGCCCGCATGGGCATTCAGGCGGCACAGGTGGGCGAGGCCGCGCTGACCGAGGTGGAGCGGCTGCCCAGCGTCCGCGGCGCCGTGCGCGAGCAGGGCAAGACCTATGTCAGCCAGGAAATGGACAGGGCACTGCTTGAGGCGCAGAAGGCCGCCGAACGCATGAAGGACGAGTATATCTCCGTCGAGCATCTATTCCTGGGGCTGCTGGCGGCACCAGACCGCGGCATCAAGGCGCTGCTTAATCGCTTTGCCATCCGGGATGACGCATTCCTCAAGGCGCTCAGCGATGTGCGGGGCGCAGCCCGAGTGACCAGCGACAACCCGGAGGACACCTACGAGGCCCTTAAAAAATACGGCAGCGACCTGACCGACCTCGCCCGCAAGCAAAAGCTGGACCCTGTGATCGGCCGGGACAGCGAGATACGCGATGTGATCCGCATTTTGTCGCGCAAGACCAAGAATAACCCTGTCCTCATCGGCGAACCGGGCGTGGGCAAGACTGCCATCGCCGAGGGCCTAGCCCTGCGCATCGTGGCCGGTGATGTGCCCGACAGCCTGCGCGACCGCAGCATCTTTTCGCTGGACATGGGCGCCCTGATCGCGGGCGCCAAGTTCAGGGGCGAGTTTGAGGAACGGCTCAAGGCCGTGCTCAATGAGGTCAAGCAGTCTGAGGGTCAGATCCTGCTGTTCATTGATGAGCTGCATACCATTGTGGGCGCGGGCAAGGCCGAGGGCGCCATGGATGCCGGCAATCTGCTCAAGCCCCTGCTGGCGCGGGGCGAGCTGCACTGCATCGGCGCCACCACCCTGGATGAATACCGCAAGTACATCGAGAAGGACGCGGCGCTGGAAAGGCGCTTTCAGCCGGTGATGGTGGAGGAACCCACGGTGGAGGATACCATCAGCATCCTGCGCGGCCTGCGCGAGCGCTACGAGGTCTTCCACGGCGTCAAGATACAGGATGGCGCGCTGATCGCCGCCGCCAAGCTGAGCCACCGCTATATCACCGACCGCTTCCTGCCTGACAAGGCGATAGACCTGGTGGACGAGGCCTGCGCCATGATCCGCACCGAGATGGACAGCCTGCCCCAGGAGCTTGACGAGCGCAGGCGACAGATCATGCAGCTGGAGATCGAAGAAGCGGCCCTCAAGAAAGAGACCGACAAGCTCTCCCAGGGCAGGCTGGAGATACTCCAGAAGGAACTGTCCGAAAGGCGGGGCGAGTTTGCCCTGATGAAGGCCACCTGGGAAAATGAAAAGAACGAGGTGGGCAAGGTACAGCGCCTGCGCGAGGAGATCGAGCGCGTGGGCGGCGAGATCGCCAAGGCCGAGCGCAGCTATGACCTCAACCGGGCGGCAGAATTGAAATATGGCGAGCTGCCTAGGCTGCAGCAACAGTTGAGCGAAGCCGAGGCCTCGCAGCAGCCCGGCCAGCACAGCGGCATGGTGCGCGACAAGGTCACCGATGAGGAGATCGCCCGCATCGTGGGCCGCTGGACGGGCATCCCCGTCAGCAAGCTGATGGAATCCGACCGCGAGAAGCTGCTGCGCCTGCCTGAAGAGCTCCATCGCCGCGTGGTTGGCCAGGATGAAGCGGTGCAGCTGGTATCCGACGCCATTTTGCGCTCGCGCGCAGGCATCTCGGACGAGGCGCGCCCGATCGGCAGCTTCCTCTTCCTGGGCCCAACTGGTGTGGGCAAGACAGAGCTGGCCAAGGCCCTGGCAGAGCGCCTCTTTGACGACGAGCATAACCTGATCCGCATCGACATGACCGAATACATGGAGAAGTTCTCCGTCTCCCGCCTGATCGGCGCCCCTCCTGGCTATGTGGGCTATGAGGAGGGCGGCCAGTTGACCGAAGCCGTGCGCCGCAGGCCCTACGCCGTCATCCTCTTTGATGAGATGGAAAAGGCGCACCCTGATGTGTTCAATGTGCTGCTCCAGATACTCGACGATGGCCGCGTGACCGACAGCCAGGGCAGGACTGTGGACTTTAAGAACACCATCCTGATCATGACCTCCAACCTGGGCAGCCCGCAAATTCTTGAGGGCATCAGCGAGGACGGCAGCCTGCGGGAAAGCGCAAAGGAAAGCGTACGCGGCCTGCTGCGCAGCCACTTCAGACCAGAGTTCTTAAACCGTATCGATGACACCGTCTTCTTTACACCTTTGACACGCCCGCAGGTGCGCCAGATCATCGACCTGCTGCTCAGCCGCCTGCAAAAGCGCCTGGACGACAGAGAGTTGGGCCTGCATCTGAGCGAGGCCGCCATCAACCGCATGATGGCCCTGGGCTATGACCCCATCTACGGCGCCCGGCCGATGAAGCGCCTGCTGCAAGGCAAGATCGAGACACTGGTCGCCCGCACCCTGGTGGAGGGCAGCATCGCCCCCGGCAGCAGCCTGCTGGTAGACGCCGATGAGCAAGGCGGCTTCTGCATCCAAGTGGAAGCACCGAGGGCCTTGGAAGGCCCTGGCACTGTCGCCTGAATAGGAACCCATCACAATACGCCGTCTGTCGCTCTGGCAGACGGCGTATTGGCGATTATCAGGCATCTTACTTGGTTGGACTTGGCGCCGCCGTGTTGGTCGGCGCTGCCTCCGTGGCCTTGGCGGCTGGCGCTTCTGTCGCTGCCTTTGCCGGCTCGGAGGGCTTGGTTTCCTCGGCAGGCACGGCGGTGGCGGCCGCCGTGGGTGCTGGTGTTCTGGTAACCTCAGGGGCTTTGGTGGCCTCGGGCGTCTTGGTAGCCTCGGGTGTCTTGCTGGCCTCCGGCGCCTTAGTAGCCTTGGGCTCAATCGTCGGACTGCCCTTGAGCTCGGGGGTGGGGCTAGGCGCCGGGCTGGCCGTGGGTTCAGGCGTGGGGCTAGGCGGCGCCTCTAGACCGATCACCGCGCCAACCTCTTCCAGGTCCACCAGGGTCTTGACCAGCACGCTGCGCACTGAGCCCAGGCCCTTGACAACACGGCTACGCTCGGTCTCCCAGGTCTGTTTCTCCTCTTTGAGGCGCGTGAGCTCTTCGCTGAGCTCCTGCTTTTCCTGCGTCAGGCTCTCTACCAGCTGCTGGGCATCGCTCAGCTGGCGGCCGGTGCCGGCGCTCCGCACGATCATCACGCCCAAGATCACCAGGCACAGGACCAGGGCAGCTGCCCAAGCATAGCTTGTCTTCTTCATCGTTATCGCCCTTTCTGACTATCTGATTGACTGTGAGTATCTTATCATACTTACATTGTTTTGTATACGCGTCTGAGCCATTGCCGCCGCTTTGCGGCGCGTGTTATAATACGCAAAGCCCAGAAAGGAGCAGCCATGATGCGCGAGGGTAGGCAGAAGATCTGGAATGTGCCAAACGCACTGACCATGCTGCGCATGTTGCTGATCCCTGTGTATTGGGTGCTGATCATGCGCCGCGGCAATGAGCTGGCTGCGCTGATCGTTTTTGTTGTTGCCTCCCTGACCGATCTGCTGGACGGCTATATCGCCCGCAAGTACAACCAGATCACCGACTTCGGCAAGCTCTTTGACCCTTTGGCTGATAAGCTGATGGTGCTCTCTGTCTTGCTCTCACAGGTGCTGCTGGGCGTGGTACCCCTGCTGGTGCTGATCGTCATTCTGGCCAAGGAAGGCATCATGGTTTGGGGCGGCATTGTCATGCTGCGCCACCAGGTGGTGGTCTACTCCAAGCCCATTGGCAAAATCGCCCAGGCGGTGATGGTACTGGGGCTGATCCTCAGCTTTTTCCATGAGCACTATCCCCCCGGCTTTCCCCTGCACCTGATCGTGCTGGGCATTGGCGTCGCCCTCACCCTGGGCGCCCTGATCTACTACACGCGCGCCTGTATCGCCGCGCTTAACAACAAGGGCTCCGTCCCGGAGCAGCAGGAGGAATTCGATGCTAAACGATAGTATCCGCGAGGGCCTAACATTTGACGATGTGCTGCTGGTGCCCCGGCGCAGCCAGGTGCTGCCCCGGGATGTTGACCTCTCGGTCCAGCTGACACAGAAAATACGCCTCAGCATCCCTGTGATATCGGCCGCTATGGACACTGTGACCGATGGCCGCATGGGCATCGCCATGGCGCGCGAGGGCGGCCTGGGCGTGATCCACAAGTCCATGACGGTGGAGGATCAGGCCAGCCAGGTCGATAAGGTAAAGCGCTCCGAGCACGGGGTCATCACCGATCCCTTCTACCTCTCCCCCCATCACCTGATTGCCGACGCCAAGGCGCTGATGGCGCGCTACCGCATCTCCGGCGTGCCGATCACTGATGAAAACAACAAGCTGGTGGGTATCCTCACCAACCGCGACCTGCGCTTTGAAGAGGACGATTACCGCTCCATCGGCGAAGTGATGACCAGCAAGAATCTGGTCACCGCGCCCGAGGGCACCACGCTGGAGGACGCCAAGAAGCTGCTGGCCGCCCACCGCATCGAAAAGCTGCCCATCGTTGACAAGGACTATCACCTGCGCGGCCTGATCACCATCAAGGACATCGAAAAGACCATCAAGTACCCCAACTCCGCTAAGGATCAGAAGGGCCGCCTGCTCTGCGCCGCGGCCGTGGGCGTAAGCGCGGACACCATGGACCGCGTGCGCGCGCTGATCGACGCCAAGTGTGACATCATCTCCATCGATACCGCGCACGGTCACTCCCAGGGCGTGCTGCAGATGATCGAGAAAATACGCCAGGCCTATCCGCAAATCACCCTGATCGCCGGCAATGTGGCCACCGCCGCCGCCACCCGCGATCTGATACTGGCCGGCGCTGACTGCGTCAAGGTGGGCATAGGGCCTGGTTCCATCTGCACCACACGGGTGGTCTCCGGCATCGGCGTGCCCCAGATCACCGCCATTGCCGACTGCGCGGAGGAAGCCGCCAAGCACGGCATCACCATCATCGCCGACGGCGGCATCAAGTATTCGGGCGATATTGCCAAGGCCATTGGCGCCGGCGCCAGCGCCGTGATGCTGGGCAGCCTGCTGGCCGGCACTGAGGAGAGCCCCGGACAGACGGAAATCTATCAGGGCCGCAGCTTCAAGGTCTATCGCGGCATGGGTTCCTTGGGCGCGATGGGTCAGTCGCACGGTTCCTCAGACCGCTACTTCCAGGAGGATGCCAAGAAGCTGGTGCCCGAGGGCGTGGAGGGCCGTGTGCCCTTCAAGGGCGCGCTGAGCGATACCATCTTCCAGCTGATGGGCGGCCTGCGCAGCGCCATGGGCTACTGCGGCACCCCCACCATCGAGTCGCTCAAGCAGGACAGCGAGTTCATTCGCATCACCTCCGCGGGGCTGACCGAAAGCCACCCGCACGATATCTTCATCACCAAGGAGGCGCCCAACTACTCCCGCTTCGACTGAGCCCGCCACAGACAACACGAAGTCGGCTGCCGCACATTCTGCGGCAGCCGACTTTTTTGTATGGTTCTATTGTTGCTTATTTCGCGTTCTTGACTTGCGCCCAGAGCGTATTGTAGATGGTGATGTAGTCTTGGATGTCGTGGAAGAACTCGCAGTTGTCGATGATCTCCTGGGGCGGGTTGAGGTTGGGGTTGTTCAGGTAGTCCTCGCCCATCAGGTCGATGGCGGCCTGGTTGGGGGAGGAATACTCGATGTACTCAGCGTTCATCTGTGCCACATCGGGCCGGCAGAGGAAGTCGATGAAGGCATGGGCGTTCTCGGGGTTCTTGGCGGCCTTGGGCACCACCATGCCGTCGACCCATATGTTGCTGCCCTCCTTGGGCACCACATAGGCCAGGTTTTCATTGAGGTTGATGGCATACTGGGCATCGCCCGACCACACCACGCCCATGATCGCCTCGCCTGCCACCATCTTGTCCTTGGTCTCGTCCACCTGATAGGCCTTGACCACCTTGTCTTCCTTCTGCTTGATCAGCAGCTGGGTGGCCGCCTGCAGCTCAGCGGGGTTGCGGGTGTTCATGGAGTAGCCCAGGTACTTCAGCGCCAGGCCCAGCGAATCGCGGATGGAATCCAGCATGAAGACCTCGCCCTTGTACTCCTCGCCAAACAGCGCGCCCCAGCTGTCAATGGGACCATTGACGCGGGTACTGTCGTAGAGGATGCCCACCGTGCCCCACATGTAGGGGACGGAGTAGACGGCGCCCTCGTCATAGCTGGGGTTCTCCAGCCAGTCCACGGTGTTGACCGCGTTTGGCACCAGGCTCTTGTCAAGGGGCATCAGCAGATCTTCCTTGACGAAGCGCTCGATGGCATAGTCCGAGGGGAAGACCACATCAAAGGCGGCAGGGTTGGTGCGCACCTGCACCATCATGTCCTCATTGGTGGTAAAGCGCATGTAGTTGACCTTGATGCCGGTCTCCTCTTCAAACAGGGCGATGGCATCAGGGTTGATGTAATCTTCCCAGTTAAATACATTGACCACCTTGGTCTGTGCCTGCGCCACAGGCAGCAGGGAGAGGGCCATCAGCAGGGCCAGTGTCAGGGCAAACAGTTTCTTCATTCGGGTTTCCTCCTTAGTCTTTGGTTTGGCTTGTGCGGTAGTTAACGGCCAACAGCAGCACCAGCAAGGCCATAAACATCAGCGCCGACAGCGCGTTCATCGTGGGCTTGATGCCCTTGCGGGCCTCGGAGTAGATGAGGGTGGAGAGGTTTTGCACCAGCGGGCTTGTGGTGAAGTAGCTGATGGTAAAGTCATCCAGCGACAGCGTGAAGCTCAGCAGCCAGCCGGTGATGACGCCGGGCATGACAGCAGGCAGTATCACACGCCGCATCGCGTAGCTGGGCGTAGCCCCCAGATCCAGCGCCGCCTCGTAGCTGTGCTTGTTCATCTCGCGCAGCTTGGGCAGTACCGAGAGCACCACATAAGGGGTGTCAAAGGTGATGTGCGCCAGCAGCATGGTGACATAGCCCCGCTCCATGCGGCTGAAGATGAACAGCAGCATCAGCGAGATACCCGTCACGATGTCGGGCATGGTCATTGGGATGTTGGTCAGCGTCATCATCAGGCCCTGGGGCCGCCTGCTCATGGCGTTGATGCCAATGGCGGCTGCTGTGCCAATGATGGTGGAGACCAAGGCGGCCAGCAGGGCAATGGTCACCGTCACATACAGCGCCTGCATGATCGAGGGGCTGTTGACCAGCTCCTGATACCAGCGGAAGCTGAAGCCCTCCCACTTGGCGCGGCTGACGCCGGCGTTGAAGCTCTGTACGATCAGGATGATGATGGGCACATAAAGAAACAGCAGGATCAGTGTCAGATAACCGCGCTTGAGTGCTTTCATCAGATCATGCTCCCCCCTTCGCCCTCAGGATCCACGCGCCTGAGCAGCCCCAGGCTGAAGAGTATCAGCACCATCATGATCAGGCTCAGCGCGCTGCCCACATTCCAGTCGTCAGCCGTCAGGAAAGTGCGCTCGATCAGGTCGCCGAACATCTCGGTGTTGCCACCGCCCAGCACCCTGGGGATAAAGAAGGTGGTCACCGAGGGCATGAAGACCATCGTAATGCCTGACACGATGCCCGGCATGCTGATGGGGAAGGTGACCTTCCAGAAAGTCTTCCACTCGTTTGCGCCCAGATCCTGCGAGGCCTCCGACAGCCTGCCATCCTGCTTGCTCAGCGCGTTGTAGATGGGGAAGACCATGAAGGGCAGGAAGTTATAGACCATGCCCAGCAGCACCGCCTGAGAGTTGTACATCAGCTGCACCTTGCCAAAGCCCAGGGCCTTGAGCAGGGAATTGATCAAGCCATTATCCTCCAGCAGGCTCATCCAGGCGATGGTGCGCAGCAGGAAGTTCATCCACATGGGGATGATGAAGAGCACCACGATGGTGGCACCCAGCTTGAAGCTGCGGTCGGCCATGATCAGCGCGGCCGGATAGCCCAGGAACAGCGATATCAGCGTGCACAGCAGGGCCATCCACAGCGAATAGACCAGTGTGTCCACATTGACCGTTCCCCTGGCGCCCATGCCCAGCAGCTCAGGGTCAAAGCCCTGGGCCAGCAGCTCCGCCTTCATGCCGCGGTTGGAGTCCCAGAAGTTGGCAAAGTTTTCCAGCGTGAAGCTGCCCGCCTTGTCGGTAAAGGCATAGTAGCCGATCAGCAGCAGCGGGATGACGGTGAAGACCACCATCCACAGCCCGTAGGGCCAGGCGTAGAGCGAGCGATGCACGCCCCGGTGCCGTCTGAGGCTGATTACCAGCATGGCCACAAAGCCAGCCAGGCACAGGCCCATCAGCCAGTATCCCCAGGCGGGGACGGCCAGATTGTTCATGGCGCCTGCTCCTCCTGCATGGGCCGCATGATGTGTATGTTAAAGGGCACGATGGACAGGCCCACTGTGGAGCCCTCCGGCTGCATGCTGGTGGAGTGCACCTTCCAGCCAAAGCCGCCGGCATCGATCACCATCTCGTAGTGGACGCCCTTGAAAAGCACCGACTTGACCTGGCCGGTCAGCTGGCCAACGTCCTCGCCCACGATCAGGATGTCCTCCGGGCGTATCAACACATCCACCGGCGCGTCCTTGCCAAAGCCAAAGTCAACACAGGTAAAGTTGGTGCCGCAGAAGTTGACCAGCTCGTCGCGCACCATGCGCCCGCGGATGATGTTGCTCTCGCCGATGAAGTTGGCCACAAAGGCGGACTTGGGCTCATCATAGATATGCTTGGGCGTGCCGATCTGCTGGATGAAGCCATCCTTCATCACCACGATGGTGTCCGACATCGTCAGCGCCTCTTCCTGGTCGTGGGTGACAAAGATGAAGGTGATGCCCAGATGCTGCTGCATGCGCTTGAGCTCCAGCTGCATGTCCTTGCGCAGTTTCAGGTCCAGCGCGCCCAGTGGCTCGTCGAGCAGCAGCACCTCGGGCTCATTGATCAGTGCCCTCGCGATGGCAACACGCTGCTGCTGGCCGCCCGAGAGGGAGTCCACCTTGCGCTTGCCGTAGTTTTTCAGGTTGACCAGCTCCAGCATCTTGGCCACCTTGCCCTCGATCTCGTCCTTGGGGCGCTTGGCCACCTTGAGGCCAAAGGCAATGTTCTCAAACACATTCAGATGCGGAAAGAGCGCGTATTTCTGAAACACCGTGTTGACACGCCGCTTGTAGGGCGGCAGCCTGGTGATATCCTGCTTGTCAAACATGACCTTGCCGGTGGTGGGCATCTCAAAGCCGCCGATGATGCGCAGCGTGGTGGTCTTGCCGCAGCCAGAGGGTCCCAGCAGCGTCAAAAACTCATTCTTGCGCACATACATGTTGATATCAGACAGCACAACGGTGCCGTCGTATTCCTTGGAGATGTTCTCCAGCGTGATCAGCTGCGGTTGCTCCTGCATGGCTGCCTCCAGGTTCAGAATGATGGCGGGGTGGATACCCAGATGAAGCGCGCCGCCCGCTTGGCACGGTTCATGACATAGTGCGGTTCTTTGGGGTGCAGGCAGAAGCTTTCCCCCGCCTTGACGCGATGGCGCTTGTCCCCCAGCACCAGCTCAATGGCGCCGCTGAGAACATACCCAAACTCCTCCCCATCGTGGGGGGGGATGGTCTGCGTCTGGCCGCCCTGGTGCAGGGTGACCAGCATTGGCTCCATCTGGTTCTTCTGCGCGCTGGGCACCAGCCAGGTGATACTGCCCTTGAGCGCCTGCTCGTCCTCCTTGGTGAACAGATCCTCCTGGGAGAACACAATCTTCTCGTCCACGGCGTCTGAGAAAAAGGCGGTCAAGCTGCTGCCCAGGCACTCCAGCAGGTCCATCAGGGTGGCAATGGATGGTGAGGTCAGGTTGTTCTCCACCTGGGAGATGAAGCCCTTGCTCAGCTCCGCCCTGTCGGCCAGCTCCTCCTGGGTCAGATTGTGCGACAGCCGCAGCCGCCGCAGTTTGGCACCAATGTCCATGCCCGCTCCTTCGCGGATACCCGCGGTCTGTTCCGCTTTTGTGGTTTAGAAATGCTAAACCTTCAAGCATGTTTTATTAAACCACAGTGCTATGGCGCTGTCAATACGCCGCAAAGTAAAATCTACTTGCGATATATGGGCAAATCACATAAGATGGCCCTGAGGTGAGGACGATGGATCAGATACTGGAGTGTGTGCCCAACTATTCAGAGGGCAGGGATCTGCAGATTGTCGAACAGCTGGTCGCGCCCTTCCGCGGCAGGCCGGGTGTTAAGCTGCTGGACTATTCAAGCGACCCGGATCACAACCGCTCGGTGGCCACCGTGGTGGGCGAGCCGGAGAAGCTGCGCGATGCGGTGATCGACAGCATTGGTGAGGCGGTGCGCCTGATCGACTTAAACCAGCACAAAGGCCAGCACCTACGCATGGGCTGCATTGATGTGGTGCCCTTTATCCCGCTGCGTGGCTGCACGATGGAGACGGCCGACAGCATCGCAAAGCAGGTGGCCAGCACCGCGTCAGAGCGCTTTGGCCAGCCCTTTTTCCTCTATGAGTACTCGGCCAGCGCTGCGCACAGGCAAAACCTGGCCGATATCCGGCGGGATGAGTTTGAGGGTATGGCAGATAAGATGAAAAGCCCAGATTGGCGGCCGGACTATGGCCCCGCCACCATCCATCCCACCGGCGGCGTCACCGCCATCGGCGCCAGGCAACCGCTGATCGCCTACAATATCTACCTGAACACCCCCGATGTGGAGATCGCCACCGCCATCGCCAAGCGCGTGAGGCATTCCACCGGCGGCCTGCGCTGCGTCAAGGCGCTGGGCGTCTATATTGAGCAGCGCGGCCTGGCCCAGGTGACGATGAACCTGACCGACTTCAGGCAGACGGCCATCTATCAGGCCTTTGAGATGGTCAAGATGGAGGCCAGGCGCTATGGCGTCGCCATCGTGAGCAGTGAGCTGATAGGCCTCATGCCCATGGAGGCCTTGGCGCAAAGCGCCGCCTACTATTTGCAGCTTGAGAACTTCTCAATGGACATGGTGCTGGAGCACCGCATGATGGAGTAAGCGCATGGATTTCAAAGATCTGCCATTAAGTCGATTGACTGATCTGATCGCCCTGCCCAGCCCTTCGCCAGGCGGCGGCGCCGTCTGCGCGCTGACGGCTGCCATGGCGGCAGGCATCGTGGCCATGGTCAGCGGCCTGGGCAAGGCGGCGGGCACGCCCTCCGCGCGCGCGCGGGTGCAGCAGGCACTGGCCCTGCGCGACAGCCTGCTGGACGACGCGCAGCGCGACAGCGACAGCTACGCCGCCTATATGCAGGCCAAGGCGCTGCCGCCCGGCCCCGACAAAGAGGCCCAGGTGGAGGCGGCGCTGAAGGCGGCCATCGATGTGCCGCTGGAGATCGCCACCCGCGCGCTGCAGGTGCTGCCCATCATGGAGGAGGCCAGGCCCCACTGCCCGCGCAGCGCGCTGCCCGATGCCCAGGTGGCAGGCCTGCTGCTCCGCGCGGCGGCCAAGGGCTGCATTCTCAACGCCCGCATCAACCTGACCATGCTCAAAAATGAGGCCAGCCGCGCACTCAATCTGGCCTATGCCGACAGCCTGGAGCGCGAGGCCGACGTGCACGCTTAGCTGCCGGGACTGGGCCAGATACCAGTATTCTCAAAGGCCGCCACGCTGTCCATGGCGCGGCGCACAATGCCTTCATCATAACCCATCTGCTTGAGCAGCAGGATGGCGTTGCGCGTCTGCGTGGGCCCCGGATGCAGCAGATAGTCAAAGCTGACGCCGCTGTCATCCACCCTTTCAGCAAAGTGCGCGTTGTCCCAGCTGTCTTGCAGCAGCCGGGTCAATTCGATATCATGCGTCGCCGTCATGCACAGCAAGCGCCTGTTACTCAGCGACTGCAGCACCGCGCTGGACGCCGCGATGCGCTCGATCGTGTTGGTGCCCCTGAGTATCTCGTCTATGAAGCACAGCACCGGGGGCTCAACCCCCGCCGCGTCCAGGATGCGCTTGAGACTCCTGATTTCCGCAATGAAATAGCTCTCCCCCGCCAGCACATTGTCGCTGATGGCCATGGAGCTCATCACCCTGGCGTGGCAGAGCGAAAAGCTCTCTGCAAAGCACAGGCCAATCGTCTGCGCCAGGATGCAATTGATGGCCACCGCCTTGATGAAGGTGGACTTGCCCGAGGCATTGGAGCCCGATATCAGCAGGTTGCGCTGCCAGCTCAGATCATTGGTCACGGCGCCTGCGATCAGCGGGTGCCTGATGCCCTCAGCCTCCACGCGCAGCGCCTGGTGAAAAGCTGGCGTGCACAGCGCATTGGAGCGCGCGCGCAGCTGCGCGATGGACAGGCAGGCATCCACGCTGCCCACCAGGCGGTATATCTCACGCACCTCGGCGCCCTGACGACCCAGCGCGCCGATGATCTGCACCAGGCTTATCATGTCGAGCATGAAGAACACCTTGATATACTCGAGTATAAACGCCGCGTCCCCCACCTGCTCGATGCCAAACAGCGGCAGCCAGCGCCGGATGCTGCGCAGCTGCTTGAGCAGTGGCCGCATCTGCGCCTGCTCGTCCCTCAGCGCCGCATGCTGCAGGCGGCACAGCCGCTGCGCCACGCTGAGCACGGAGGCAATGTGCTTGATGGCAAAGAACTCTTTCTTCCAGGTCTCCTGGCTGCGGTAGTATACGAACATGTTGATGCCAAAGAAGCCCAGCGCCGCGAACAGGAAATAGGGATGCAGCAGTCCCAACAGCAGGCAGAGCGTGGGCAGCGCCGCCAGCAGGCGGTACAGCCAAGGCCAGGCCGGCATCTGGTAGTCGGGATGGTGCAGATAGCGCGAGGCGTTGTGAAAGGCGCTATTGCCAATGGCATGCAGATTGCCCTGCACCTGGAGCCGCAGCGCCTCGTCCTGCAAGAAGGCAGTAGCCAGCCGCTGGCGAGCCGCCACTTCCTCCTCCCCCGCCCCCTGGCGGCGCAGGATATCATAGAGCAGCTCACTGCCCACGATGGATTGCGAGCAATCAAGCCCACGGAAGAGCTCATCCATGTCCAGATCCCGCCAGGTGGTGTCATCCACCGCCTGGGGATCAGGCTCTGCCTGCAGGGCTGCCTGATGATAGTCCGCGATATCGCTCAGTACATCCTGGTCCGGCCTGCGCAGCGCCGAGGGCTGCCCCCACTGCGCTCGCAAGCGCCTGTATAGCCGCCTACGCTGTATCTTGTTGTACAGCCAATAGGCCAGCGGCAGGCACAAGAGTACAGCCAGTGCTATCAGGGCGGCGGTTGGTAAGGGCATGTTCTTCTCCTGGTGGTTAGCGGTCGATGGGTCGCTTTGTGCCGGGCGGGAGTCCTCGAGATTACCTCAGCCCCCCCTTACACGCGGCCACTCGCGCCGACATGGCCGGAATTTTGGATTGAAGACTGCCTTACTCTATCTGTTTGTATATTTTTTGTCAAGAATCACCGCACTACTTTCGTCCATTGTATGAGAAAAACCCAGACACTTTCGTGCCTGGGCTCTCTGGCAGGGGCAGAAGGACTCGAACCCTCAACAAAGGTTTTGGAGACCCACGTGTTACCATTACACC
>CAKTTM010000005.1 GCA_934615145.1 uncultured Clostridia bacterium
GGGGGCTAAGGTGATCAAGACCTACGCCTATGAGCTGACCGGCCAGGACGCGCGGGAGATCGAGGCCATTAAGCCCGACATCCTGCTGCTGGTGGGCGGCACCGATGGCGGCAATAGCGCCGTGGTGCGCCACAATGCCCGGGTGATCGCGGGCATTCAGACGCCCTTCCCGGTGGTCTACGCGGGCAACCGCGCCGCCAGTGAGGACTGCGCGGAGATACTGCAGGGCTCAAGCCACGCGGTGCATGTCGCGCCCAATGTGATGCCCAGCTTTGGCAGCATCCAGGTGGAGCCTGCGCAGGCGCTCATCCGCGATATCTTCTTGAAAAACATCATCCACTTTAAGGGCCTCAGCCAGGCGCAGGGCCTGCTCGACGGCATCCTGATGCCCACGCCCGCCGCCGTGCTCAAGGCGCTGAGCTTGCTGAGCGAAGGCGTCAAAGGACAAGCCGGCCTGGGCGAGCTGGTGGCGGTGGACCTGGGTGGCGCCACCACCGATGTGTACTCCATCTCCGCTGGCCTACCCACCCGGCCGGGCACCTTTTTGCATGGCTTGGCCGAGCCCTATGTCAAGCGCACGGTGGAGGGCGATATCGGCATGCGCTACAGCGCGCAGGGCGTGCTGGAGGAAGCGGGGCTGGAGGCGGTGCTGACCATCAGCGGGCTGAGTGAGGACAGGGCGCTGGCGCTGATGGCGCAGCTTAGGTCTGACCCCAGCCGCCTGCCCCAAGACAGCGATGAGGCGGCGCTGGATCTGGCGCTGGCGGCGCTGTCCATCCGCCTGGGCCTGATCCGCCACGCCGGCACGGTCAAGGAGGTCTATACCCCGGTGGGGCCCATGTATCAGCAGGTGGGTAAGGACCTAAGCGAAGTCAAGCGCATGATACTCACCGGCGGGGCCCTGATACACAGCCAACGGACAGAGGAGATTGTGCAGACCGCGCTTAATCATGGCGACCCCACCGCGCTGACGCCGCGCGAGGTGCGCATCAGCCGCGACAAGCGCTATATCTTATCGGCAATGGGATTATTGGCCGGGCTTGATGAAGCCGCGGCTCTGGACATCATGATGCAGGACTTTGGAAAGGATGAAGCCTATGCAGCTTGCTAACAAGAGGTGGCCCGAGGAACTGTTTTTACAAGAGCGCGCGGCGGTGCTGGAGAGCTGGCCCACCGGCAAGGAGGTGGACCTGGCAGAGGGGATAGCCTATCAGCAGGCCATCCCCAACGAGAAGCGTTTTGTCACCAAGCTCAAGGAGGCCATCGAGGAAGGGCGGACCCTCATCCAGCCGCGCGCGGGCGTGCCGCTGATCAACGAGCACGTCGCCCTGCTGCGCCATCTGGAGACCGAGGGCGAGGCCGATCTGCTGCCCACCACCATCGACAGCTATACCAGGCTCAACCGCTATGTGGACGCCGACCACGGCATCAAGGAGTCCATGGCGACGGGCAAGGCCATGCTCAATGGCTTCCCGGCGGTCAACCACGGGGTGGCCGGCTGCCGGATGGTCACCAGCGCTGTGGCCTCACCCGTCCAGGTGCGCCACGGCACGCCTGATGCCCGGCTGCTGGCCGAGATTGCGCTGGCAGGCGGCTTTACCAGCTTTGAGGGCGGCGGCATCAGCTATAATATCCCCTACGCCAAGAATGTGCCCATGGAGCATACGCTGCTGACCTGGCAGTATGTCGACAGGCTGACCGGCTACTATGCCCAGCGCGGCATCGCCATCAACCGTGAGCCCTTCGGGCCGCTGACGGGCACCTTGGTGCCGCCCAGCGTGTCAAACGCTGTCGCCATTATTGAGGCGCTGCTGGCAGCCGAGCAGGGTGTCAAGGATCTGACCGTGGGCTACGGACAATGTGGCAACCTGGTGCAGGATGTGGCCGCCATCCGCGCGCTGGAGGAACAGTGCAAGGAATACCTGGAGCGCTTTGGCTATCAGGACTGTCAGGTGTCAACCGTGCTGCACCAGTGGATGGGCGGCTTCCCACAGGATGAGGCCAAGGCCTTTGCCGTGATCTGCTGGGGCAGCGCGGTGGCGGCGCTGGCCAAAGCCACCAAGGTCATCGTCAAGACGCCGCACGAGGCCATGGGCGTGCCCACCAAGGAGGCAAACGCCGCGGGCCTGCGCGCCACCAAGCAGATCATCAGCATGCTGGCCGATCAGACCATGGTGCGCGAGAGCGCGCTGCAGGGCGAGATCGACATCATCAAGGAAGAGACCCGCTGCATTTTAGAGAAGACGCTGGAGATAGGGGATGGCGATATCGCGGTAGGCACCGTGCGCGCCTTTGAGGCGGGTGTCATCGATGTGCCCTTTGCGCCCAGCCGCTTCAACGCCGGCAAGATCATGCCCGCGCGTGACCACGAGGGCGCGGTGCGCTACCTGGATACCGGCCGCATGCCCTTCACCCAGGCGCTCAAAGACTTCCACCGGGAAAAGCTGGCCCACAGGGCGCAGATGGAGCGCCGCGAGGTTTCCTTCCAGATGGTCATTGACGACATTTACGCCATATCAAAGAGCTGCCTGGTGGGCAGACCCAGAAAGTAGGATAGACGATGAAGATCAAGCAGGTACTCTGCGCGCAGGGCAGGACGGGCTTCTACTTTGACGATCAAAAGGCCATCAAGGCAGGTGCCCAGACTGATGGCTCGCTGTACATCGGTGAGCCGCAGACAGAAGGATTCCAGCGTATCCGCCAGGCAGGTGAGGCCATCAGCGTGATGATCGTGCTGGAGGATGGGCAGATCGGCTGGGGCGACTGCGCGGCGGTGCAATACTCAGGCGCCGGCGGCCGCGACCCGCTCTTTCTGGCGGATGCCTTTATCCCCCTGATCGAGAACGAGGTGGCCTCGCGCCTGATCGGCCGTGAGGCAGACAGCTTCCTTGAGCTGTCGCGCGAGATCGATCAGATGCATGTGGATGGCAAGCGCCTGCACACCGCCATACGCTATGGCGTCAGCCAGGCCATCCTGGACGCTGTGGCCAAAGCGCAGGGGCTTAACATGTGCGATGTGATCGCCAAGGAGTACCACACCCATGTGCAAGATACGCCGCTGCACATCTTCTCCCAGTCGGGCGACGAGCGCTACAACAATGTGGACAAGATGATCATGAAGGGCGTGGATGTGCTGCCCCATGGCCTGTTTAACTCAGTGGAAAAGACGGGCACCACGGGGGAAAAGCTGCTGGCCTATGTCAGCTGGCTGCGCGGCAGGGTGATGGCCCACGCGCCCTATGAGGGTTATCAGCCCATCTTCCATATCGATGTCTATGGCACCATCGGCCAGGTCTTTGGCGATGACCAGTACGAGCGCATGGCCAACTATCTCGATAGCCTGGCCAAGGCCGCCGCGCCCTTCAAGCTGCGCATCGAAGGGCCGATGGATTCGGGCAGCCGTAAAAAGCAGATGCAGGATCTGCGCGCCCTGCGCCAGGCGGTGGACAGCCGCGGCATCCAAGTGGAGCTGGTGGCCGACGAATGGTGCAACACGCTGGAGGATGTCATCTACTTTGCCGACAACAAGGCCGGCCACATGATACAGGTCAAGACCCCTGACCTGGGGGCCATTCACAACACCATCGAGGCGGTGCTCTACTGCGAGAAGATGGGCATCGGCGCCTACCAGGGCGGCACCTGCAATGAGACCGACCGCTCGGCCCAGGTCTGCGTGCACTGCGCCATGGCCACCCGCGCCGACCAGATACTGGCCAAGCCCGGTATGGGCGTGGATGAGGGCTTCATGATCTGCTTTAACGAGATGAATCGCATCCTGGCGCTGCGCAAGGCGGGCATCGGGGTGCACCGCAGCTGACATGGCAGTGCAGCTGGAGCAAAATCCCCTCTACTCGGTCTACTTTGCGCCACGGGGTTATATGCGCATGGTGGCCTTGGGCACGGCGGTCGCTCAGCGGCATCTGTCCGCCTTTGACCAGCTCATTGGCATCATCGGCGACGCCGGCAGCGGCAAGAGCCTGCTGATACGTGGCATGTTTCCGGGGCTGGAGCTGACCAATGACGACAACGGCGTCAATGTGCGCCCGCTGCCGCTGCTGGATATTCAGGACAATGGCTTCTACCAGGCCCATACCTACCATGTGGACATACGCTTTGAGGAGGCCTTTACCCAGCGGCATGTGCTGGCGGAGTCCATCAAGGAGGCGATCAGCAAGGGCCGCCGCGTGGTGGTGGAGCACTTTGAGCTGATCTACCCGCTGCTGGGCATCAATGCGCAGCTGCTGATCGGCATTGGCGACGAGATCATCGTCTCGCGCCCCACCATCTTTGGGCCGGAGCCGCAGGACATTGCCACCATTGTCTTTGACTCCATCCGCTACCGCCGCATGGCCCACACCGCTGAGGATCTGACGGAGCGCTTCCTGCGCATCCACAACCGCGGCGAGTATACGCACGGCGACATCCGACACGGCTTCACGCTGCGCTTCAGGCAAAAGCCGGACTTTGACCTGGATGAGCTGGAAAAGTTTGTGCTGGACATGATCGATAAGGATCTGCCCATCAGCTTTGCCGACAATCAACACATCTACATCGGCCGCGACCTGCACCACTGCACGGGACCGCGCATGCACGTGACCTCCACTGGCAAGATCGACAATTTCCGCGTGCTCAAGGAAAGCCACTTTGACGACTTCACCGACTCCTGGCTGCTGGTGGGCCTGGTGGGCGAGCAGACCAACAACATCAAAGACCTCAACCGCATCAGCATCGGTTGAGGCCTAAAGGGAAAGCTATCAAGGAAGCACAGCCTTTTCGGGCTGTGCTTCCGACAATTTAGGATTCCCTATCGCTATCGGAGGGGAGGTGTAGGAGGGGGCACCCCTCCTACTGTGATCCGCGTCGGCGGCGTGAACGGCGACGCGGCAAGCCTTGCGTAGCAAGGGTTTCATTGCCCTCCGCCGCCCGGGAGCGCAGCGACAGGCGGAGGGCCGGTGCATCCAAACCACCAAAAAACCGCAGTTTTTTGGTGGAAGTTATACCAGGCTGTGCTTCTTCCATTTGCCGCCGCGAAAGCGGTGGATGAACATGGCCATCCTCAGTGCCCAGTCCGCGTACATGGCCAGCCAGATGCCGCCCATCTGCATCCCAAAGGCGTAGACCAGCAGGAAGCTCAGGCCCACGCGCACCACCATCATGCTGGCCAGGCAGACATACATCGTATGCTTGTTGTCGCCAGATGCCCGCAGGGCGTTTGGCAGGCCAAAGGCAAAGGGCTCAATGAAGAGGTTGAGGATAGTGTAGAGCCGCAGCAGCCGGATGGTGATCTCAGCGGCCTCCGGCGTCAGGCCCAGGACCCTGGTCAGGGGCACGATCAGGGCAAAGGTCAGCAGGCTCATGACCAGCAGCACCGCGTAGCGCCAGTAGAGCAGGCGCTTGGCGTTGTATTCGGCCTCGGCATAGTTGCCCGAGCCTACGCACTGGCCGATCACGGTGACGGTGGCCAGGCTCAGCGCGTTTCCGGGTATGTTGACAATGGTGGACAGCATGCCGCCTGCTGCGTTGGCGGCGATCATGGCGCTGGTGAAGCCGGCGAATATGGTGCCGATGATCAGCTTGCCAAAGTTGAACAGAAAGTTTTCCATGCCGGTGGGTGCTGCCACCTTGAAGATGCGCTTGTCTACCGACAGCGCCAGGCGCAGATCGATGGGCCGGCGATAGTGTATCAGCGATGTCTTGTCAAAGAGAATGCGGGTCACGATAAAGGCGCCCGTCAGCCTGGCGGCCAGGGTGGCCAGGCCGATGCCCACCACGCCCAGGTGAAAGACCCTGATCAGCAGCAGGTTCATGCCCACCTTGACCAGGTTCATCATCAGCGCCGCCACCATAGAAGAGCGGCTGTTGGACTGGGCGTAGAGCAGGCTGGCGCCGCCATAGTACAGGGCGTAGGCCGGGTAGGAGATGGCTGACAGCCTGAGATATTCCCGCGCGAAATTCATGATGCCGGGCGATACCTTGGGGTAGATGATTTCAAGCAGCTGGCCGCCAAATATCAGGGTCAGCGCGGAAACCAGCGTTGAAAAGACCAGTAGGATCAGCGCCGACTGATTGGCCGTGGTGATGGCGTTGTCACGCTCGCGCTTGCCCAGGTACTGGGCCGCGATGATGCTGCCGCCGGCGCCGATGGCCACAAATAGCTGCAGTATCAGCAGGTTGATCATGTCCACCAGCGAAATGGCGCTGAGCGCGTTTTGGTGGATGGAGCTGAGCATCATGGTGTCGATGAAGGACACCGTCACCACGATCAGCTGCTCTATCATCAGGGGGATCAGCAGCTTGAGCAGCTTCTTCTGGCTAAATAGCGTGAACTGTGATCGGACCTTGGGCAGGGCCCAGAAGCTCAGTGACTTTGGCAGCTGCATCAGGCGGACACCTCCCTGTCAAAGCAGAGTATATTCTCGATCTCTGCCGTCTGGCAGAACATGTCCACACTCTGGCAGGCGCTGACCCGGTAGCCATGCTCGCACAGCCAGCGTGCATCACGCGCCTGGGTGCCGGGGTGGCAGCTGATGTAGACCACCCGCCGCGGCGCCGCCAGCGCAATGGCCTCCAGCACCGCCTGCTCAGCGCCCTTGCGGGGCGGATCCAGCACCACGATATCGGGCCTGCTGCCCTCACGGTACAGACGCGGCATCAGCTCCTCGGCGGCGCCCTGCAGGAAGCGCAGGTTGCGCAGATCATTCAGCTTGGCGTTTTCAATGGCATCCTGCACTGCCTGCGGTACGATCTCGATGCCGATGACCTCGCGCGCCTGGCTGGCAAACAGGGAGCTGATGGTGCCGGCGCCGCAGTACAGATCGATCACCAGGTCATCGGGCCTGAGACCTGCCATCTCCAGCGCGCATGTATACAGTCGCTCCGCCTGCGCGT
Source organism: uncultured Clostridia bacterium (assembly GCA_934615145.1). Taxonomy (GTDB): domain Bacteria; phylum Bacillota; class Clostridia; order Christensenellales; family Aristaeellaceae; genus UBA1038. The sequence goes on from CAKTTM010000005.1 coordinate 6,889, forward strand.
GGTTGACCTGGAAGAAGGACAGGGGGCTGAGCAGGAAGTCAAAGCCGCAGAGGCGGTCGCGCAGCCGCTGCTGGCCGTACAATACCTTGTAGTCCGTCCCCATGATGGTGTTGCCGGGCTGTGTATTGGGGCTGAGGCTCAGCGAGCAAAAGCCCGGCAGCCCCGCCTTCAAGCTCTCAATCAGTTCATCCTTGTGAGGGATGTTTTCTCCGTTGGTCACCAAAGTGACCATGACCTGATCGTCGGCAGAGACGCGGGTCATGATGTGGCGGATCAGCCCGCTGTGTCGCTGCTCGTCATAGGCCGGTACCTCGTGGGCGGCCATCCAGTCACAGACCAACTGCGCCGCCAGGTCGCTGCCCGGCTTTGCGATCAGGCACTCATCCACGGGGATCACCCGGTGGCTGCGCCGCATGTAGAAGCCGCTGACCGGCTTGTCATCCGCAATCGTGACCGGCATCGAGGCCTTGTTGCGGTAGCGCCAAGGCTCAGCCATGCCAAGCACGGGCGGCATGCTGATGTCAATGCCGCCGATGCGCTGCAGGGCATCAGCGACGACGGACTGCTTGAACAGCAGCTCCTGCGCATAATCCATGTGCTGGCATGAACAGCCGCCGCAGCGGGGGTAATAGGGGCAGGGAGGCGTCACGCGGGCAGGACTGCTCTTTAGAACACGCTGCAGTTTGCCAAAGGCGTGATTCCTGGCCACCTTGACGATCAGGGCTTCGATGGTCTCTCCCGGCAGGGCGCCGGGCACAAAGAGCACCATGCCCTGGTGTTTGCACAGCCCCTCAGCATCAGCGCCGAAGCCCTCGACCTCCAAGGTCAGCACATCGTTCTTGCGCAATCTATCCCCCGTGTATCTGTATTCTCGCTCACCATGATAGCCAATGTACCGCGAAATTACAAGCTTTCCGATTGCAGGCGGGCCAGTCCCGTGCTATGATCGGGGGCCAAAGGCAAGGAGGAAGTTATTCACATGATGCCACGCATGTTTGTCATGGTGGGCGATGGCCCAGCCGGTTTTCACGCCGCCAAGGCGATCAGGGAAAGTGATGAGGCGGCAGACATCCTGATGATTACTCAGGAGGATATGCTGCCCTACAACAGGCCCATGCTGACCAAGGCCTTGGAGCAAAGCCTGCCTGAAAGCCGGCTGCTGATCAAAAACAAGGAATGGTACCAGCAAAGCAGGGTGGAGGTGGACACGGGCCTGCGCGTGACGCGCATCGACTGCGACAACCGACTGGTCTATCTGGACGATGGCTCGCAGGTCAGCTATGACAAGTTGATTTACGCCCTGGGCGCGCGCAACCACCGCCCGCCCATCGAAGGGGCCGAGCTGCCCCATGTGTTCAGCATACGCTCCATCGCAGACGCTGAGGCGCTGCGCCAGTCGCTGCCGGGCGTCAGGCGCGCTGTTATCATCGGCGGCGGTGTGCTGGGGCTGGAGGCGGCTTGGTCGCTGCATCGGGCACAGATCGATGTGCATATCGTGGAGTTCCTGCCCCGCCTGATGGCCAGGCAGCTGGATGAAATGGCCTCGATCAAACTACAGGCGCATATCGAGGGCTTTGGCATCGGGCTGCACTGCGGGGCCAGCACCCGGCGCATCACGCAGGACAGCGTGGTGCTGGCCGACGGCACCAGCCTGCCTGCCGATCTGGTTATCATCTCTGCCGGCGTCAAGCCCAACGCGGAGCTGGCGCGCGATGCCGGGCTGGCGGTGGACAGCGGCGTGCTGGTGAATGCCCGCCTGCAGACCAGCGACCCTGATATCTATGCCGCGGGCGACTGTGTGCAGATACCCGGCGTGCTCAGCGGCATCTGGGCCCAGGCCGTCCGCATGGGGGAGTGCGCCGGGCGCAACGCCGCGGGGGATGGGCAGGACTTTCAGGCCAAGACCTCGGCCATGACGCTGCAGGCCTTTGATACCTCGGTGTTCGCCATCGGGGACAATGGCTATGAGCAGGGGCAGACATACGAAACCCTGCGGCTGGAGGGCGCGCAGGGCAAGATGGAGACGCTCTATTTCAAGGACGGACGCCTGGTGGGCGTGATCGTGCTGGGGGATTTGAAGCGCATTGGCTTCTACACCAAGGCGGTGGAGGAAGGCAGATCGGAGACCAGCCTGCGCCAGGAGTTGCAGGCCTAAAAGTCCTTGCCCTCATACTGCCGGCAGATGGTGTACTTGGATATCGCGCTGCGGCTGGCCCAGCCGGCAGCAGCGCTGAGCAGCTGCGCGATGTGGGTGGGCAGTACCCGGTTGTACTTGACTTCCAGGATGATCTGCTCTGGGTCAGGCAGCGGGGGAAAGACGGGCAGCCCCTTGTTGAAGATGTCCGTTTGGCCAAGACCGCTGCGCAGCTGCTTGTCAAAGGTGATGCGCACCTGCTCGGCCGGGTGCAGGTAGGCCTCGCGGACATAGTCAACGAGCACCACCGGGCGCAGTAGCTTCAATCGCATCTCGCGAAACACATCGCGCAGCAGGCCAGACTCGGTGTTCTCCAGGCCGCTGGGATCGCAGGCGATCAGCTGCTCGCACAGGTCACGGCTGATGCGCGCTGAGCGCTTGGAGATATAGTTGTTGATCTTGGCCTTGCACTCCATGTTGATGACCTTGTCAGAGCAGTTATATATGCGAATCCTGTACTTCTCGCGGTCGGCCGTGCCGGCAACCTTGTCCATCAGCGCGGTATCAAAGACATTGTCAAAATACAGCGAGCGGATGTGATACTCGTTGTTCTCATCGGCGTGCTTGTCCGGCGCCAGGGTGCTGGCCAACAGTCGGCTCAAAACCTGGTACTGGCTTTGCGATATATAGTATTTCAGTTCATGGCGTACTGGCGGCGGCATGCGTCAGACAGCGGCCTCAGACTGTATGGACACCAACGTGGCATCGTGCACCCCCTGGATGTCCAGCATGTGGCTGACAATGTCGGTGCGCTGGTGCAGCCTCAGATCCACCGTCATTTCGGCACCCGCGCGGGTGATGGTTTTGCTGCGCACGCGATAGCTGCGCACCCCGCGATGCAGTTCGGCATCGATCTCCTGCTCGGCAGAGGGGTCATAGTGCAGCACCAGCAGATAATTCTCATTCTGGCGCAAGCGAATAAAGGACAACGCGATCATGATCACAGAGATGCCCAGCACCACCACCATGGCGGCTATGTAACTGCCTGAGCCTATCAGGATGCCCATGGTGATCGACCAGAACATAAAGGCGGTGTCGATGGGATCCTTGACCGCCGTGCGGAAGCGCACGATGGACAGCGCGCCCACCATGCCCATGGACAGCGCCACGTTGGAGCCGATCGCCATGACCACCGGCGCCGTGACGAGCGTCAGCAAAATGAGCGTGGTGGAAAAGGAGGGGTTGTACAACACCCCGCGATAGGTGCGCTTGTACACCAGGGACACGATGACGCTGGCAATCAGTGAAAACAGCAGCACCAGCGCGATGTTCTGCGGCGTAAAATTAGCAAACTGATTGGCCCACCAATCGCTGGCGACGATATCGCTCTTGCTGGTCAGGGGCTGGGCGACGGTTGCCAACAGGTCATTACTGGTCATAGGCTCCTCCGATCCATGTGCTCAATCCTCAAGATATGATACCACAACACACCGTAAAGGCAAGGGTTTCTTCATTATCCTGTAACAATTTGTGCCGGTCAGCCGCAAAGTATGCGGCCACGATTATGCCGCCGCCTGCTTGGGTATATTCTGAAAGAACTTAGTGTTCAACACAGAAAGGCGGAACGAAAATGTCAGTTGTCACGATCACCCAGCAAAACTTTGAGCAGGAGGTGCTCAAGTCCGACAAGCCCGTCCTGGTGGACTTCTGGGCAGAGTGGTGCGGCCCCTGCCGCATGGTCTCCCCAATCGTCGATGAGATTGGCGCGGAAACCCCCACCATCAAAGTTGGCAAGGTCAACGTGGACGAGCAGCAGGCTCTGGCAATGCAATATGGCGTGCGCAGCATCCCCACACTGATTGTTTTTAAGGATGGCAAGATATTCAAGACCGCGGTTGGCGCGCGGCCCAAGGCTGCCATCCTGCAGATGCTGGAGTAGGCGACCGCCTCTGCGGCGCCCATAGCCCGAGCCAATAAGCCGCGCCCCCATGCCTGTTTTGAACAGGTAAGGGGGCGCGGCTTTTATGGTATCGGTATGAGCGGTTTACCTGATCACCGGCAGGCTGGCCGCGGCCACGCTTTGGCCGACGCGGCGGCTGGCTTCGTCGGGGATGTTGAGGCTGATTTTCCGGGCCAGCTCCGGGAACTCCTGATCCAGCACTTCCTGCGCCTTGTCCAGCAGCAGCGCGCCGCCCTCGCCGCTGGTGACGCGGCCCATGATCAGCACATGCTCAATATCGTAGAACAGCGCATAGTAGGCGATGGCGTGGCCAAAGTTGACACCGATGGTCTGGTAGATTTCCTTGGCGCGGGGGTTGCCGCTTTCCATCTCCTGCTGGACCACTTTGAGTTTCTCCGCGGGGGAGAGGGCTTCGTCCAGATGGATGCCGGCGCTGGGCGCCAGTTTGATCACGCCATCCTGGCTGAAGTACTTGACGCCGCAGCCATAGTCGCCCGACCATTCATCCACCATGGCCTGGGGGTTCAGGTCGACAGGGACGAAGGCCAATTCGTTGAGCCAGCCCATGATGTGCATGTCCTTGTCCACATAGCCGCCGGCCTCGCTGGTGCCCATGGCCACACCCAGGACATTGCCGGCGTTCAGATTCATGGCGCCGGCCAGCGCGGTGACATCGCCGTCATTGGCCACCTCCAGCGGCACATCGCCTATCTCTTTGGCGATGTTGATGTACATGTCCTTGACCATGCGGTTGAAGTCATCCTGCTCCACCTTGAGGAAAAGTGAGGCCACCATGATGCGGTTGTCGATATAGACCCCGGCGGAGCTGACGCCAATGGCGTCCACGCGTGGCATATGGCTGGCGGCTGCCTTCATGGCCGACAGGATGCCATCGTAGTGATACTGGGGATCCGCCGTGATCTTGGGATGCCAGACCACCTCTTCGGAGAAGACGGCCTCGCCATCGATGACGGCGGAGACCTTGCGGTCGCTGCCGCCGGCGTCAAAGCCGATGCGGCAGCCATCCAGGTGGCGGCCAACGGCGCTTGCGCCCTCGACGGCGGCTGCGATCTGTGCAGGGTCCTCGTAATAGGCCACCTCAAAGGGCCGCTCATAGACGCCGGACATGAAACCCTCGTCAAACTGACGCGCCCCACCCTGGCGGTAGTCGGCCTTCAGGCGCTCATACAGCGCCTTTGAGCCGGACAGCTTGATCTTGTAGCCGCCCCGCATCCACAGCAGAGACTTGACAATGCGCTCCAGCAGATGCACGGTGCGCTCAGTCTGCTGACCATCCGGGAAGATCTGCATCTCCCAGGGGGAGGAGAAGCCGCCATTGCGCTCGATGGCGCAGACAAAGCGCACTGAGTCGCCTGCCGCCTTGACATCCTCCTGATACTGGCGCACTGCCAGCGACAGTGGTTTGAAGCCGGGATCCAGCGGTGCTTTTACCTTCAGATTGGTCATGGCGATATCCTCCTCGTTATTTGGAATACTTCATCTGGCCGCCCACAAAGGCAGCGGTCACCTGGCAGCGCTCGTCCATCAGGATGATGTCGGCGTCCTTGCCCACTTTGAGCGAGCCCTTTTGCGCGTCCACACCGATGGCCGCCGCGGCATTGAGCGAGGCGGCATGTACGGCGTCGCGCATCGATATGCCGGCGTGCGTCTTCAAGTTGTAAACGGCGTCATTGAGCTTGAGCACGCTGCCGGCGATGGTGCCATCGGCCAGGCGGCATTCGATGCCCTTGACGAAGATGGGCTGGCCGCCCAGTGTGTACTCGCCATCCGGTAGTCCGCCCGCGCGGGTGCAGTCGGTCACCAGCACCAGCTTGTCCTGCTTGGCCGTCACCATCAGCGCGTAGATGCCCGGATGCACGTGGAAGGTGTCGGCGATCAGCTCCACCGACACATCGGCTGTCAGCGCCGCGCCCACCACGCCGGGCTGGCGGTGCACCAGCCCCGTCATGGCATTGAAGGTGTGGGTGATGTGCGAGGCGCCGGCTTCGATAGCGGCCATCGCCTCCTCAAAGGTGGCGGTGGTGTGGCCGATGGAGACCACGATGGCGCTCTTGCCGGTCAGCTCCCGGATAAAGTCGATGCCGCCGGGCATCTCGGGCGCCATGGTGATGATCCTGACCACATCCTGATGCGGCAGCACGCGCTGGGCATCCGGCGGGATGATATGATCGGCAGCTTGCGCGCCCTTGCGCTCCGGATTGATGAAGGGCCCTTCGGCATGCACGCCCAGTATCTGTGCGCCGTCAAATTGCGCCTCAGCGCTCTTTGGCATCAGGCCGCGCACCACCTCAAAGGCGGTCTCGATCTCGGGCCAGCTGACGGTCATGGTGGTGGGTAGAAAGCTGGTCACGCCGTTTGCCAGCACGCCCTTGGCCATCCTGAGCACCCCTGCCTCACTGCCGTCAGAGGCGTCCTCGCCCAGGTAGCCATGGATATGCAAATCAACCAATCCTGGTGCTACATACTGCCCTTTGGCATCGATCAGCTCGGCCTCGCCCACCTGATCCATGGGCACAATGCCTCGCACCTTGCTGTCAAACAAGAGGGCCATGCCCTGATATTCCTTATCCTCCGCCAGGATGATGCCCCCAACGATTGCCTTCATCATGTGTCACCTCCGAAACTGCGCACGGGTACTCAGAACCTGTGCCGATAGCATTATACCCGCGAAAGCATCCCACTTCAACCATTTGTAGGACAAAATGTGGCAGGTGTTATTCGCGTTTAGTCATGAATTTGTGTTTGTAAACACAAAGTCTGCTGTGCTATACTGGGGCAAACTTGGGTTAGCCGATAGGGTCAAGGCCTTGCGGGTCACGGGCAATCAGGCGCTAAGTATCTGTTTGACAGAGGTGATGGCATGACAGGTGACTCTATATTCTTCGCGATTGTTGACCGGGGCAAGGCCAATGCCCTCTTGCATAAGGCGCAGCAGACAGGTGCCACTGGCGGCACCATCTTCCTGGGCGAGGGCACGGTGCCCTCCAGGCTTTTTGACCTGCTGGGCATCAATGAGACCCATAAGGAAGTGCTGATGATGGCGGTGCCCAATGATCTGGGCGACCGCATGTACGCCATGCTGCGGCAGGAGTTCAAGCTGCACAAGCGCTTCAAGGGCATCGCCTTTTCGGTGCCCTACCTGCGCTGGACGCCTGAGGGCGAACAGGCGGGCCTCAGCCTGCCGCGCCCGGAGGATCCGCCCTATCTGTGCCTGTTTACCGTGCTTGATAAGGGCAAGGGTCAGGACTGCATGGTCATCGCGCGCGAGGCCGGGGCCCGCGGTGGCACCATCATCCATGCCAGGGGCGCCGGCGTGCCGCAGAACTTTTACTTCCCTCTGATCATCGAGCCTCAAAAGGACATCGTCATGATCGTGGCGGCCAGGGAGACCGCGCAGGCGGTGCGCCATGCGATCTATGAGCGGATGGGGCTGGGGCAAAGGGGCGCTGGCATCATCTTTGGCCTGCCGGTGCTCAGCACCATCGGCCTGTACGAGGAGCGCAGGCAGGAGGTGCAGGCGTGAGCATACTGCGCGAGAAGGTCAAAGAGGTCAGCAGCTCGCTGCTGCCCATCGTGGCACTGATACTGATACTCAGTTTTACGCTGGTCAAGCCCGACACGGATGTCATCTGGCGCTTTCTGATCGGCTCGGCGCTGCTGTTGATCGGTCTGGGCGTCTTCCTGATGGGGGTGGACCTGGCGATGAACCCCATCGGCGACCACATGGCCACCGAGGTGGCCACCTCAAAGACAGGCCTGGTGGTGGCTGTGCTCAGCTTCCTGCTGGGCTTCCTGATTACCGTGGCAGAGCCCGATCTGCTGATACTGGGCAACCAGGTGCAGGCGGCGTCTGGCGGCACCATCAATGCCAGTTTCATGGTCTATATGGTGTCCATCGGCGTGGGCGTGCTGATCAGCCTGGGCACCTTCCGTCTGCTGCGCGGCAGGTCTTTCCCACTGTTCATGGGCCTGGCCTATGGCGGTATCTTTGCGCTGAGCATCTTTGTCTCAGAAGAGTTCCTGGCTATTGCCTTTGACTCCTCCGGCGCCACAACAGGCGCGCTGACCACGCCCTTTGTGCTGGCGTTGACCCTGGGCCTGTCGCGCGTCAAGGGCGGCAAGACGGTGGAGGAGGACTCCTTTGGCATGGTCGGCGTCATGAGCGCTGGGCCCATCTACGCCGTGATGCTGATGAGCATCTTCACCGGGCAGGAGCATATACAGGGCGAGGCGGCGGCCTTTGTGGTGGCCGACGGCGTCCTGGGCCCGCTGATGCACCACCTGCCGGTGGTATTCAAGGAGTCGGCCATGGCGCTGCTGCCACTGAGCATCTTCTTCCTGCTGTTTAACTTTTTCAAGTTCAAGGTCAGCGGCCGAGAGCTGCGGCGCATCCTCAAGGGCCTGCTCTACACGCTGGTTGGCCTGGCTGTCTTCCTCAGCGGGGTCTACTCCGGCTTCATGGACATGGGGCAGATCATCGGCCGGGGCATCGCGGGCGATCATGCCTGGCTGCTACCTGTCATCGGCTTTCTGATCGGCATGATCGTGGTGCTGGTGGAGCCTGCCGTGCTGGTGCTGGGCAAGCAGATCGAGGAGACGACCGGCGGCCGCATCCCCAGCCGCATGATCAAAATCACGCTGTCCATTGGGGTGGCGCTGGCCATCATGGGCTCCATGATCCGCATCATGGTGCCCTGGGTGAAGCTATGGTATTTCCTGCTGCCGGGTTTCCTGGCGGCCATTATACTGTCCTTCAAGGCCGATCCAGTGTTCGTGGGCATCGCCTACGACGCGGGCGGCGTGGCCTCCGGCCCCATGACCGCCACATTCGTGCTGGCCTTTGCCCAGGGCGCTGCCGCCATGACACCCACCGCCAATGTGCTGGTGGATGGCTTTGGTGTCATCGCCATGGTGGCCATGGCGCCGGTGCTGTCCATCATGGTGCTGGGCGTCATCGTCAAGCGCAAGGCGGCCCCGCTGCCCGAGGCGACCAGCCATCCTGCCAGCCCGCTGCCGGTGCTGCAGGGCCAGGTAGAGTATTACGATTGCCTGGTGGCCGTGGTCAACCGCGGCCTGGCTGACCGCGCGATCGAGCTGGCCCGCGAGATGGGCGCCGCAGGCGCCACCATCGTGCACGGCCGGGGCACCGGCGGGCATGACATGATGCTACTCAACATGGAGATGCCAAAGGAAAAGGAGATCATCTTCTGGCTGATCGACACCAGGCTGAGCCAGGCCGTGGCCGGACAGCTCTACCGTGAGCTGGATCTGACCGGAGAAGGCGGCGGTGCCATCTTCATGATGCCCTCTGGCGCGCTGGGCATTGCCGAGGGCGAGCCCGCGCTGCCGGAGGATTGAGGCCGGGTTGCCGGAGGACTAGGCCGACGCCTCATGCCTTTATTGACGCCATACGAGTTCATTATTTTCGCTTTGTGTACAGTTTGTCGGTTTATGCCCCTCGCTTAGGGTAAAGTGATTTTGCCCTGAAAGCACAGGGACAGTCAAGAAAGAGGTTTTCAACATGACGAACATCATCTCCATCATCATTCAACTGGTCAGTGGTGCCATCGGCGGCAACGGCGCGGGCAAGGCCATGCCCAAGCTTTCCCTGGGCACGCTGGGCAACACGCTGGCCGGTATTCTGGGCGGCGGCCTGGGCGGTCAGCTGCTGGGCATGCTGGGCATCGGCGCCAGCACCGGCGGCAACCTGAGCTTCGAAGGCATCATCGCCAGCATTCTGGGCGGCGGCGTGGGCGGCGGCGCCCTGATGGCGGTCATTTCTGCGGTCAAGAGCGCACTGGCCAAGAAGTAAACCAAGTCAAGCATAAGCAAGCACACCCGGGCATCTGCCTGGGGGTGCTTGCTTGTGGAGCTGATGACCAGAGTCGAACTGGTGACCTCATCCTTACCAAGGATGCGCTCTACCGACTGAGCTACATCAGCAACGGATGCTATTATAGCCTCAATCGGGGAGTAATGCAAGTACTATTTTTCGCTTCATTTTTGCCATTGGTATGCCTTGTGTGCTCTTTGCCTGAATGCTGTCGTCAACAGAATGATGGGTCAAGAGGTTGCATGGGCATACACATCATATCGCCGCGGACGGCCTTCCGGCGGCTGCGCTGATCCCTGCTCAGGACACCTCGGCAAACCACCTGCCATCCACCAGAAACAGCTCCCGCTCATGGGCTCCGATGCGCACCAAATAGCGCGTGCCCACCCCGCCCGCCTTGCGCGCGACACCGGGGCGCACATCCAGCACCCTGTCGATCTCCCACTCCTTGCCATCCTCCCAGCGTATACGTGAGGGCAACACCAGGCCCTGCGGGGTGGTGTAGGTGTAGACCCCCAGATAGGCGCGGCGCGCCATGGGTTCGGGCAGCGGCCCATTGTCGGTATTGGTGAACGCCATCCTTTATCAGCCTCCTTAACCCGTATAGAATGGCACCGGGTGAATGATGTGATCGTCCTTGGGGTTGATGTCCGCAAAGACAGGCCTGGCCAGCACATTGCCCCGCAGGATGGACTTCATGCCGTAGCGGCGGCGGATATCATCCAGGCTGCGGGCCAGCGCCATCTGGCGCTCGCGCTGGGCATTCTCGCCCAGCAGATCCAACTGCTGCGGCGCGTCGTGGACGATCAGACTGCCCACCGATATGCCGATGGAGCGCAGCGGCAGCATCTTGTCATAGCCGCGAAGGTGAAACAGGTGCATGGCCACAGACAGTATGTCATCAGCGATCGCGGTGTGATGATCAAGGGTCAGCTGGCAGGAGGCGCACTTGAGCTCAACGTCCCGAACGCTGATGCTGACGCAGCTGCCCTGAAAGCCATGCTCACGCAGGCGGGCGGCCACAGCATCAGCCAGCACAGTATACACGCAGATGACATCCTCCACCGTGCTCATGTCACGCGGGGTGGTGGTGCTGTTGCCGATGGACTTGACGGCCGCTTCAACCGCCACAGGCATGACGGGGCTGTCATCCTCGCCCCGGGCGTGGACGGAATGCATCAGACCCACCTTGCCAAACCAGGACTGCAGCAGGGCGGGATCGGTACGCGCCAAATCCCCGATGTTATGGATGCCCAGCCTGGCCAGCTTGGGGACTGTGCGGTATCCCACAAAGGCCAGATCCCCCACCGGCAGCGCCCAGACGGTCTGCTGATAGTTCTCCGGCGTGATCAGGGTGGTGGCGTCGGGCTTTTTCATATCGCTGCCCAGCTTGGCGAATATCTTGTTCCAGGCCACCCCGACGGAGATGGTGACGCCAAGCTCTTCTTTGACGCGGGCCCGCAAACGATCGGCCAGCTCCTTGCCATCTTGCAGGCTGAAGCCGGGGTTGCTCAGGTCAACCCAGGCCTCGTCCAGGCCATAGGCCTCGACACGCGGGCTGTGCTCTTTGTAGATCGCCATGAGGCGGCGCGAAAAGCTCAGGTAGCGGTTAAAATTGGGCGGCATAATGATCAGCTGCGGACAGAGCTGCTTTGCCTCCCAGAGCACCATCCCGGTCTTGATGCCGCAGCGCTTGGCCTCCGGCGTGCTGGCCAGCACAATGCCGTGCCGGGCATCCACATTGCCGCCGACGGATACAGGCAGGCCCCGCAGTTGCGGGTGATAGGCCAGCTCGCACGAGGCGTAAAAGCCATTGGCATCACAATGCAGGATCACTCTCATCACACACTCTCCTCCTGCAGTGATTATAATGAGAACACATGTTCTTGTAAAGCCACTAGATGTGGTAGACGCGTCTGTCAGGCCGGCACAAGCACAGCGGCTATGACTGTCACCAGTATTGGCACCACAGCCGGAAAATGCCGCCATCCACCACCAAAGCCGTTGCTCCAAAAAGGAAAAATCCCTTGATGACACAAGGGATTTCAGTGGCGCGCCCTGAGGGATTCGAACCCCCGACCTTTTGATTCGTAGTCAAACACTCTATCCAGCTGAGCTA
>CAKTTM010000006.1 GCA_934615145.1 uncultured Clostridia bacterium
GCCCCAGGGAGCGACAACTGGCCAGCTTCATACTGGCCCAGCCGCGCAAGGCGGTGGATATGCAGATCGAGCAGATCGCCTCCGCCTGCGGGGTCAGCCTGTCCACCGTGGTGAGAACCTGCAAGAAGCTGGGCTATCCGGGCTACAAAGCCCTCTCCCGCGATCTGTACAGCGATCTGAGCCACGCCAGAGACGACAGCGCCTTTGAGGATATCCGCCCCGGCGACGCGCCGCAGGATGTGCTGCGCGCCATCGGCCAAAGCAGCATACAGGCCATCCAGAACACCATGGCGATTGCCGATCTGGGCGAGCTTGAGCGCGCAGTGGGCCTGCTGTGCGCGGCGCAGCGCATCGATTTCTACGGTATGGGCTCCTCTGGCCTGACGGCGCTTGACGCGGGCAACAAGTTTACCCGCATCAACAAGATCGCCATCGCGCATGCCGACGCGCACCATCAGGTGCTGACAGCGCTGACGCTCAAACCTGGGGATGTGGCGGTGCTGATCTCCCACTCAGGCGAAACCTATGACATCCTGCGCATCGCCCAGGAAATCAAGAAAACAGGCGCCGCCATCATCACGCTAACGCGCTATGCCAGCAACACGCTGTCCGCGATGGCCGACATCAGGCTTTATTCATCCTCTACGGAAACATTGCTGCGCAGCGGCGCGATGAGCTCGCGCATCGCGCAGCTATGCATGATCGATGTGCTATATGCCTCTGTCTGCAGCCGTATCTTTGACCAGGTCAGGCCCTATCTGGAAAAATCCCGCACTGCCGCGGCCCAGCTGCACCTGCCGCTGGAGAGCTAAGGGCGCACCTCGACGCAGGCCCCGGCCATCAGTCTCTCGAGCTCAGCCGCCGGCATGGGCCGGTGGTAGTGATAGCCCTGCACCTCGTCGCAGTGCAGGTTCTTTAGGTAGGCCACCTGCTGGGCGGTCTCCACGCCTTCGGCGATGACGCTGGCGCCCAGCTCGCGGGCCAGGGTGATGATGTTTTCAATGATGACGCGGCTTCGACCCTGACTGGCATCGGCGTCGCCCTTGATGTCGATGCGGTCGATCAGCGATTTGTCGATCTTGATGCGGTCGATGGCAAAGTGGCTCAGCCGGCCCAGGCCCGAATAGTCCGCGCCATAGTCGTCAATGGCAAGGGAGAGACCCATCTGACGTAAGAGCTGAATGACCTGCGCCAGCTCATCGCCATACTTGCCTGTGGTGCTTTCCGTGATCTCGATCTCAAGGCAGCTGGGCGCAAGGCCTGAATTCTCCAGGGCGCGGGCCAGCCTGTCGGGCAGGTCGGGCGCCATCAGCTGCTGGTAGGAGAAGTTGACCCCCAGCCGCAGCGGGGTCTCAAGCCCCTGGTTGAGTGCAGCGACGCGCTTACAGGCTTCGTCCAGCACATAGTAGCCGATGCAGATGATTTGGCCCGTCTCCTCAGCAATGGGGATGAAGGCGGCAGGCGGTATGCGCCCCAGGCTGGGGTGCTGCCAGCGCACCAGCGCCTCCACGCCCACAATACGCTCGTCTGTGAGCGAGACCTGCGGCTGGTAGAAGACATCCAGCTCGCCCTGGTCAATGGCCCTGCCCAGGCTGTTTCTGAGCACATAATTGGTGTGCGCCTTGCTCTTATGCTCGGGCACATAGAAGCAGTAGCGGTTTTTGCCGCTGTTCTTGGCCTCATACATGGCAAAGTCGGCGTTGTTGAGCAGCTCTTTGGCGCTATGCCCGTCGTCCGGGTAGAGCGCGATGCCCATGCTGGCGGTGACATTGAACTCCCAGGCGTCCACCCTCACCGGGTCGCGCAGCGCGGTCAACAGATCCTCCGCCACCCGGGCCGCGCCTTGCCTGCCCGAGAGGTCAGCCATCAATATGAACTCATCGCCGCCAAAACGCGCCAGCAGATCCTGCTGCTGGGTGACGGACTGCAGGCGCTGGGCCACCGCGCTGATGACACGGTTGCCGGTATCGTGCCCGGCGGTGTCATTGATGTCCTTAAAGGCGTCCACATCAACGAAGATCAGGGCATGCGGGCTGTCCTGGCGCTCGCGCAGGCGCACATCCGCCTCCTCCAGGAAGTGGGTGCGGTTGTGCAGGCCGGTCAGCTGGTCATGGTAGGCCAGGTAGCGCAGGTCATACTCCGCCACGGTGCGCAGCATATAGTTGGACAGGTATTGTGTGACGATGCGCAGGTACTCGTTGAAGCGGGGATGGCAGCAATCTTCATCGCTGGTGAACTCCAGGATCAGCCAGTCGGCTGTCTTTTTTCTGAGCATGAAGGGCGTGAACACGATCATGCTGATGTCCTGATCGCTTAAGTAGCGATACAGCTGGCTGTCGGCCGGCAGGTCGCGGCGGTAGACCTGATGCCGCTCGCCCTGCTCACTAAAGTCATTCTCGTCAAAATAGGCCTGGTAAACCGCCGTGATGGCGGCGTGATCCGCTTTTTCCGGCTGACCGCCGCCGGGCAGCTGGCTCAGGCGGGCATGCCAGACGCTGCCCTCCTGCACCATCATCTGGATGACCCGGCGCGCGGGCAGATAGCGGGCGATGTCGTTGACCGCGTCCTGCATGGCCTCATCGATGGTCATCAGCGAAAAGCTGCGCAGGCTCCAGGACATATCGACCAGCGCGGTCTGAAAGCGGATGGCGTCCTCATTGTCGCGCAGGCGGGCCAGGTAGACGCGGTTGACATAGTAGGCCAGGAACATGCTAAAGACGATCGACAGCGTGCGCACCAGATAGTCAATAGGCTGCACCAAGACCTGGCGAAAGCCGAAGACAAGGTACAGCACCAGCTGAGCCGCCACCTGGGTGAGCACCAGCAGCCCCATCACCCTGGGGTTGCTCAGCACCACGGAGACCACGATCATGGGAAAGACCAGTGTCCAGATGGTGATGGCACCGCGGTCGGCATAGGCGGCAATGCCTGCCAGCAGCATCACGCTGACGGTGATGGACAGCATCCATTCCTGCATCTTGATGGACTGCCTGAACCTGCGGGCGTTGATGATCATCTCCCCGCTGAGCAGCAGCATGAGGCTATATAGCAGGCCCTTGAGCAGCAGGCCCACCGGCGAATAGTCGCGCAGCACGAAGGCATAATTGGCAAAGTTGACAAAGCTCATGGCATAGACGATATGGCCTATGCGGCCGTATAGCTTTTCACGGGCATTGTCATTGAGGATCTGGCCGATGCCCTCTGACTTAACGATCTGCACGGACTCAATGAAGGCATGCTGGCGAATCAGATGAAAGAAGTTGACCGTCGGTATCAGCACCAGCAGGATGCCCAGCTGCGGCAGCATCACATCCGAGTGCGTCAGGCGCAGCAGGTCGGTGATCGCGCCCAGCACACCGGCCGCCAGGAAGGAATACATGATGGACAAGGCCTGGTGCTTCTGGCCTTTGTCTTTCGTCTTGAACAGCCAGCGCAGCAAGAGCATGACGCTCAGCCCGCTGAACAAGCCAAAGTAGACGGCGTGGAACCAGTTCCAGAAGCTGTCCACCCAGATGCTGTTCCAGCCAAAGCGATAGGCCACGATATGAAGCTGTTGGCTGGCGCCCGGCGCCAGCAAGAAACCATAGACATTGAGCGCAGCGGGCAGATAGATCAGCCAGGGCAGCCAGCGGTGCCGCTTGAGCAAAGGCCCGTGGCCGGCTGTCACCAGGCTCAGGTGCAGCACAAAGCTGTACAGCGTGCCCCAGCCAATGGATGCCGCCTGGCGCCAGAAGAGCGCGGTGGCGTGATCTGGCGCGGCGTTGGCGACACTGAAGCACAGCGCCCAGATGGCCAAGGCGGAAAAAGCGCCTGTCAGCAGCTTGGTCTTGGATGACTTGTGATCAAGCTTAAAGGCGAATAAACCAGCGTAGGTAAAGACAACAAACACTAGGTAGAAGATCCAGCTCAGGACAGACTGTTGAATCGACATGGCCTTACTCCAAACCAGCTTAGCTCAGGGTAGATCGGGACAGGGCGGCATCAAGCCCACTGCCCCATTATACCCCCCTCCCCCTGGGTTTGACGGCCATTACTGAATAAAAGTAATATTATTGTCCAAATAAAGGATATAAATAGTTGATCAGGTTGTGCGCCAGCACGCCGACGCGGTTTTGCCGCACCATGCTGCCGCCGTTAGACATCAGCACGAAGACAAACTCGCTCTCCGGCTCAAAGTAGACATTGAGGATGGCGCCGCTGCCCATGCCCTGGTGGCCGTAGACGGTCTTGCCCTTTAATATGTCGTCATTGTGCTCCAGGAAGAGGCCGTAGGGGCTCTCCCCGGTGACGGACAGGTTCAGGCTATTTTGCTCCAGGCGCATCATCTGCACCGATTCTTCGCTCAGCACTTGGCCACCCTCAAGGCTGCCGTCGCCTGCCAGCACCGCGGCCAGCTTGGCCAGGTCGCGCGAGCGTATCCACAGGTCGCCCGCCGTGGTGCGGTAGTGCATGTCGGGGTCGGCATGGTCCTCATAGCCCTGCTTGATCTGACCTGCGGCCGCGCGGTGCAGTGCGCCGTTTAAGTACTGGCTGGACACATCATCAGGATTGGGCACCATGGCGGCAGCATAGGCCGCGCCCAGATCAAGCGGCGCAAAGATGGCCTCTGTCATGTAGGCGTTGACGCTCTGCTGCGTCACCGCCTCCATGATGGCCCCGGCGATGCCGGCACCAAAGTTTGAGTACTTGTAGCTGCTGCCGGGCTCGGTCTTGTAAAAGTTGCCCCGGCGATTGAGCGACAGCGGCAGCATGTCCTTGATGCCGTTGCGCAGGTTGGAGAAGCCGCCGCTCTCGCTGATGGAGGCCGTATGGCTCATCAGCTGGCGCAGCGTCAGGGGAATATTCGGATAATAGGGATTGCCGATCCGATAGCCAAAGTAGTCGCTAATGTCCGCGTCCAGATCCAGCTTGCCCTCGTCCACCAGACGCATCAGCCCGATGCCGGTGACCATCTTGGTGATGGAGGCGGACTTGAAGTAGGTGTTCTCATCCACAGGCGCCTTGGCGCGCAGGTTCTTATAGCCATAGTCGCGTGCGTAGACCAGCCGGCCCGCGCGCATGACCACCACCGAGCCGCCGACCGTCTTGGCGCCCTTTAGGTACTTGTCGACCTGCTGATCGACATCCACCTGGCCCGCGAAGGCAGGCAGGGCGCTTAGCAGCAGGCAGAGGCAGAGCAGGAGAGACAGCGGCTTGATCGGTAGCATACTTTTACTCGCTTTCAATTGATGAGCCTTAGCTATAGTATCTTACAGCCGAAGCGAACATCGGGTCAAGCCCAAACTGCCCCACATTGCGGTAGAGCCCCGGCAGCACGCGCTCGGCATGCCCCATGCGGCCCATCACGCGGCCGTCGGGGCTGGTCAGGCTCTCCACCGCCCAGGCGGAGCCATTGGGGTTGTACTGCACATCCATGCTGGGCTGGCCGCTGAGGTCGGCGTACTGCGTGGCGATCTGGCCATTATCGGCCAGCTGCTGGAGCAGGCTGTCTGAGCACAGCAGCCTGCCCTCGCCGTGGGATATGGGCAGGGTCTGCAGCTGGCCCACTTCACTGCCCAAGTACCAGGGCGACAGATTGGAGGCCACGCGCACGGTCACCAGCTTTGACTGATGCCGGCCGATCAGGTTGTGGCTCAGCGTAGGACTATTCGCATCCGCGTCGCGCATCTGGCCAAAGGGCACCAGGCCCAGCTTGATCAGCGCCTGGAAGCCATTGCAGATGCCGCCCAGCAGGCCCTGCCTGCCCTCCAGCAGCTCGTGCAGGGCTTCCTTGACCGGCGCGCTGCGCAAGAAGGCGGTGATGAACTTGCCCGAGCCGTCCGGCTCGTCGCCACCGGAGAAGCCGCCAGGGATCAGCACGATCTGTGACTGCTTGAGCATCTGGCTCATGGCTTCCACACTCTGGCGTACCAGGTCTGGCCGCAGGTTGCGTATCAGCAGCACCTGGGCCTGGGCACCGGCGCGCTCAAAGGCGCGGCGGGTGTCTTCCTCACAGTTGGTGCCGGGGAAGGCGGGGATCAGCACGCGGGGCCTGGCGATCCTGATGCCCTTGAGGGGCTTGTGATGGCTGGTGATCAGGGGCGCGCTGTCGGTCTCTGCCTTGGCCTGCATGGGGAAGACATCCTCCAGCTTGGCCTCCCGCGCCGCCATGATCTCCTCAAAGCTCAGCTGCTCGCCCCGGTAGCTGATGCCCTGTGTGGACAGGGTGCGGCCCAGGGGCTGGCCGATCGCCATTTCTTCACTCAGCTCCAGTATCAGCGAGCCCGGCGCCTTGGCAAAGAGCTCGTCCAGGCTGAGGGAGGGGTCGATCTCCAGGCCGATGCCATTGCCCAGGCTCATCTGAATCAGGCTCAGCATCGGCCCGCCAAACTTGGGCGTGGCGCAGCTGAGGGCCTTGCCCTGGCGCATGAGCGCAAGAGCCTGAGCCTGGACATCTTTGAGCGACTGCGCGGTGGGCAGACCATCAGCGCCGATCTGGGGCCTGAGCCAAACCAGGGGATGCCCTGCGGCCTTGAGTTCGGGCGATATCACATCCTGCACCTTGCCGGCCGTGACCGCAAAGCTGATCAGCGTGGGCGGCACATCCAGATGCTCAAAGCTGCCGCTCATGGAGTCCTTGCCGCCGATGGCCGCGGCGCCAAAGTCCATCTGCGCCTTCAGCGCGCCCAGCAGCGAGGCCAGCGGCAGGCCCCAGCGGGCGGCGTCGGTGCGGGGGCTGGGGAAATACTCCTGATGGCTCAGATAGATATTGTCCGTGTCGGCGCCCGTGGCCACCAGGGAGCTGATGGCCTCCACCACCGCCAGATAACCGGCATGCCAGGGGCTCTGTACCGCCAGATCGGGGTCAAAGCCATAGCTCATGAAAGAGCAGGTCTCAGTGCCGCCCTCCACAGGCAGTCGATGCACCATGGCCATGGGCGGGGTGAGCTGATGCTTGCCGCCAAAGGGCATCAGCACGGAGCCCGCGCCGATGGTGGCGTCAAAGCGCTCGGCCAGGCCGCGGCTGGAGCAGCCATTGAGGTCACGGCACAGCTGCAGTGCCTCCTCACGAAAGCCCTTGAGGGGCGCGGTCTTTGCGAGTTTGGGCTTCTCCACCAGCACGCTGGTCTGCTTGGGCGCGCCATTGGTGTCCAAAAAGGCACGGCTGTGGCTGACCAGTGTCTGCCCCTGCCAGGACATGGTCAATGTATCATCATCGGTGACGCTGGCCAGCACCGTGGCCTCCAGGTTCTCCGCCTCCGCCAGCTGGATGAAGCGCTGGGCGTCCTTTGCCTCCACCACGACTGCCATGCGCTCTTGCGACTCGCTGATGGCAAGCTCGGTGCCGTCCAGGCCCTCGTACTTGCGGGGCACGGCATCCAGATCGATCTTGAGGCCGGGGGCCAGTTCGCCCACCGCCACCGAGACGCCGCCCGCGCCAAAGTCATTGCAGCGCTTGATAAGCCGGGTCAGCTCAGGGTTTAGGAAGAGGCGCTGCAGCTTGCGCTCTTCGGGCGCGTTGCCCTTTTGCACCTGCGCCGCCATTACCTCGACCGAGGCCGCGCTGTGCGCCTGGGAGGAGCCGGTGGCCCCGCCGATGCCGTCACGGCCCGTGCGCCCGCCCACCAGCAGCACCAGGTCACCCGGCGCCGGGCGCTCGCGGCGCACATGGCTTTCCTTGACCGCGCCCAGCACCGCGCCCACCTCCATGCGCTTGGCGGCGTAGCCGGGGTGGTAAAGCTCCTTGACCAGGCCCGTGGCCAGGCCGATCTGATTGCCATAGCTGGCGTAGCCATTGGCGGCGCCGATGACGATCTTGCGCTGGGGCAGCTTGCCGGGGATGGTGTCTTTAAGCGGCTGGGTCGGGTCGGCAGCGCCGGTGACGCGCATGGCGGCATAGACATAGGCGCGGGCCGACAGCGGGTCGCGGATGGCGCCGCCGATGCAGGTGGCAGCCCCACCAAAGGGCTCTATCTCGGTGGGGTGGTTGTGCGTCTCGTTTTTGAACAGCAGCAGCCAGTCCTCTTCCCCCGCCTTTGTATCCACCTTGATCCGTATGGTGCAGGCGTTGTTCTCCTCGCTGTCCACCAGCTGGGGCAGGCGGCCCTCTTTCTTGAGCGCCGAGGTGGCGATCGTCGCCACATCCATCAGCGTGATGGGCCGGCCGGGCCGCACCTTGTCATGCAGGGCCAGGTAGTCCTCATAGCTGCGCCGGATGGCCTCATCCTCGATGCGCACATCCTTGAGCTCCGTCAGGAAGGTGGTATGCCGGCAGTGATCCGACCAATAGGTGTCGATGACCTTGAGCTCGGTCAGGCTGGGATCGCGGCCGATGCTGGCAAAGTGCGCCATGCAAAAGCGCAGGTCGTCGGCGTCCATGGCCAGCTCGTGTTCGGCTGCAAAGCGGGCGATGTCATCGTCGTTCAGTTGTCTGAAGCCAGTCAGCACCGGCGGCATCTGAGGCTGGGGCAGGGACAGTTGCAGGCTGCTGACGGGCTGAAGCCCGCTCTCCTGGCTCTCGACCGGGTTGATGACATAGTCCTTGACCTGCTGCAGCTGCGCTGGGGATAAATCGCCCGCCAGCATATAGACCTTGGCAGAGGCCACCTGGGGCCGCTCGCCCAGCGTTATCAGCTGGATGCACTGGCTGGCGGAGTCCGCCCGCTGGTCAAACTGACCAGGCAGATAGGCCACCGCAAAGGCCTGCCAGCCCTCCGGCACCGATAGCTCAGAGAAGACCTCATCAGTCTGCGGCTCGGAGAAGACCTCGCGCACAGCACGCGTGAAGTCGGCCTCGCTCAGGCCTTCCACATCATAGCGCTGCCAGACGCGCAGCCCGCTCAGGCCCTCAAGCCCCAGATAGTGGCTCAGCTCATTCCTCAGCGCTTCCGCCTCATGGCGCAGGCCCTCCCGCTTTTCGACATAGACTCTGCGTACGCTCATGCTTGCCTCCTGTTCAGCGCGCGCCTGCCAATGTCCGGGCGCGCATAAGCCCCCTGAAAGCTGATCTTGCCCGCTTCCAGATAGGCGGTATCAATGGCCTGTGCCAGTGTGGTGCCGGTGGCGGTCAGGCTCAGCACCCGGCCGCCGGCGGTGACCAGGCCCTGCTCCCCCTGCCTGACCCCGGCATAATCGACCCGGGTCCTGACCTCCCCCACACTGATGGGAAAGCCCGTGGGGAAGCTGCCCGGATAGCCGCCGCTTGCCATCACCAGGCAGCAGGCGCTGTCATCGGTGAAATGCAGATCATCAGGCGCAAGGCGCCCCTCGCGCGCGCGGATGAGGGCCGGCAGCAATTCGCCCTTGAGCAGGCTCAGCACCGCCTGCGTCTCCGGATCGCCAAAGCGGGCATTGTACTCCAGCACCTTGGGCCCCTGCGGCGTCAGCATCAGGCCAAAGAACAGGCAGCCCTTGAAGGGGCGGCCCTCGGCCCGCATGGCCCGCAGGGTGGGCAGGTAAATCTCCTTCATGCAGCGGGCTGCCATGGCCTCCGTGTACCAGGGGTTGGGCGCGATGGCGCCCATGCCGCCCGTGTTGGGGCCCTGATCGTCGGCCAGCGCCCGCTTATGATCCATGGCAGAGGGCAGGGCGATCAGCTGGTCGCCGTCGCAGAGCGTCAGCACCGATACCTCAGGGCCTGTCAGGAACTCTTCAATGACCACCTGATCGCCGCTGGCGCCAAAGATATGGTCTGAGAAGATATCGCGCAGCGCCTGCTGTGCCTGGGCGATATCCTCCACGATCAGCACGCCCTTGCCCTTGGCCAGGCCATCGGCCTTGATGACCAGCGGGTAGCGCTGCCGCGCGACATAGGCGCTGGCCGCCTCCAGCTGGTCAAAGACCTCATAGCGGGCGGTCGGTATGCCGTACTTGCGCATCAGCTCCTTGGCAAAGACCTTGCTGGCCTCTATCTGCGCCGCCGCTTTGTCGGGGCCAAAGCAGGCGATGCCCGCCATTTCCAGCGCGTCCACCAGGCCATTGGCCAAGGGATCGTCCGGGGTGACAATGCAAAAGTCGATGCTCTGCTCAGTGGCGATACGGACCACTGCAACATTATCCATCGGGTCGCCGGGCAGGCAGATGGCCTGACGCATGCCGGCGTTGCCGGGCAGGGCGTAGACCTGGCTGACGCCCTGCTCGCCCGCCAGCTGCTGCACCAGGGCATGTTCCCGTCCGCCGGAGCCAATGACCAGCACGCGCAGGCCGGCCATCAGTGGTGAAAGAGGCGAAGGCCGGTCATGGCCATCACCATGTCAAAGCGGTCACAGGCCTCGATGACCTCCTGATCGCGCAGGGAGCCGCCGGGCTGTGCCACGAAGCTAACGCCAGAGTCCCGGGCGCGCAGGATGCTGTCGTCAAAGGGGAAGAAGGCGTCTGAGCCCAGCGACACGCCCCGCAGGCTGCGCAGGTAGCTTTGCTGCTCCGCCCTGCCAAAGTCCGCAGGGCGCGTGGCAAACAGTGTCTGCCAGCCCTTATCTTGGAGGGCGCTTTCCGCGCGATCGGACAGATAAAGATCCACCGCGTTGTCGCGCTGGGCGCGGCCCAGGCTGGGCAAAAAGTCCAGCGCCAGGGCCTTCTCGTGCTGGCGTAAGTGCCACAGGTCGGCCTTGCCGGCCCCCAGGCGGGTGCAGTGCACACGGCTCTGCTGCCCCGCGCCCACGCCGATGGCCTGGCCGTCTTTGGCAAAGCAGACGGAGTTAGACTGCGTGTATTTGAGCGTGATCAGCGCAACTTTTAGGTCGCGCCGGGCTGCCTCGCTCAGGGTCTTGTTGCGGGTGACGATGCGATGGAGCAGGCTGTCATCGATGACCGCGTCGTTGTAGCGCTGGCTCAGCGTGATGCCAAAGACCTGGCGCGTTTCAAGCTCATCTGGCGTATAATCCGCGTCCATCTGCAGGATGGTGTAGCCGCCCTTGCGCTTGGTTTTCAGCAGCGCCAGCGCTTCCGGGCTGTAGCCGGGCGCTATCACGCCGTCTGAGACCTCGCGGGCGATGATTTGCGCTGTCGTCAAGTCGCAGATGTCGCTGAGCGCTATCCAGTCGCCAAAGGAGCAGAGCCTGTCGGCACCCCTGGCCCTGGCATAGGCGCAGGCCAGCGGCGAATCATTGAGGCCCTGGATGTCATCGACAAAACAGGCCTTTTGGAGCCCTGCATCCAGCGGGATGCCCACCGCCGCGCCCGCCGGGCTGACATGCTTGAAGGAGGCGGCCGCGGGCAGGTCGGTGGCCTGATTTAACTGCCGCACCAGCTGCCAGCCGTTGAGGGCGTCCAGCAGATTAATGTAGCCCGGCGCGCCATTCAATATCGAAAAGGGCAGCGTCCCGCCGCCTGCCATGCTGACCTCAGCCGCTGTCTGATGCGGGTTGCTGCCGTACTTGAGCTTCAGTTGCTTCATGCGTCCCTCCTGATCTGGCGGTTGTGGACACGCAGCTGCCCGGCGCTGCGCGCCAGCAGGGCCACGCGGTTGTCGTGGTTGAGCGCCTGCCAGAGCGCCGCGGCAAAGCCTGCCATGTCCTGCGGGATGCTGACCTTCAGCGGCTCGCCCTTAAAGCTGGGCAGCGGATTGCCGTCCTGCGCGTAAGTATGGATGAAGTGGCCAATGCCGGGCGCCGCCTCATACTCAAAGAACTGCCTATCACAGCGCTGGCCCTGCGCGTCGGCGGCCTTGAGGATAGACAGGCGGTAGTGGCCCGTCCTTTCATCCAGCAGGCCGCTGATGCGGGGGGTAAAGTTGGGGGCGTCGGGCTCAAAGCGGCGGCTGCGCAGCGCGCTGTCAAAGCTGCCGCCCGTGAGCAGTGCCTGATAGATGGTGTCGGTCTGATCGCCGTTTGAGATGATGAGCTGCTGGTCGAGTTGTTTCAGCGGCCTGTAGATGATCAGGCTGGGGTCTTCCACCTTGGCCAGGTCAAAGGGCTCGATGATGACCTCCAAGGCGTCTGGCACAAAGACGCGGTTGCGCGAGTTATCGCTGCGGCCCATGATGAAGTAAACGATCAGGGGCTCGCCGCCGGGCCGGGTGCCGATCAGTATGCCGCGGCCGGGATAGGCATTGGCCGAGAGCTCTTGGGTCAGATCATGCAGCTGATGCTCACTCATGCGTTTTCTCCTTTTGAAGCCTTTTGCACATCATATGGACCGCGCGGGGCAGCAGCTGCCACTCAGCCTGCGCCATCACGCGCTGCTGCAGGCTCTGGGGGGTGTCGGTCTTGAGCACCCGCACCGCCTTTTGCAGCAGTATCTCGCCGCCGTCGGGCACCTCATTGACGATGTGCACGGTGGCGCCGGTCAGCCTGACGCCTCTATCCAGCGCGGCCTGATGCACCTTGAGCCCATAGTATCCCCTGCCGGAAAAGGCGGGGATCAGCGAGGGATGCACATTGATGATGCGGTGAGGGTAGGCCTTGATGAAGTCGGGGCCCAGGATGCTCAGAAAGCCTGCCAGCACGATCAGTTCGATGTCACGCGCCTGCAGGGCGCTGAGCATGCTGTGCTCCATGCCGGGCTGGCCTCTGTCGCAGCAGAGGGTTTCGATGCCCGCCTCTGCCGCGCGCGTCAACGCGTAGGCGCCGGCGCGATCGCTGATGACCAGCTTTAGCCGCCCCTGGGGGAAGGCCCCCGCCCGCTGCGCCTCAATCAGCGCCTGCAGGTTGGTACCTCCGCCGGACACCAGCACCGCGATATTCAGCATAGCTGCAGCGGCTGATGGCTGGTAATCACCTCGCCCATCAGGTAGGGGGCCTCGCCCTGGGCCCTGAGCAGGGCCAGGGCCTGGTCGGCCTCTTCCTTGGCCACAGTGACGCACATGCCCACGCCCACGTTGAAGGTGTTAAACATCTCAAGCTCGGGGATATCCCCTTCGCGGGCCACCAGCTCAAAGATGGGCGGCACCTGCACGGCGCTGCGCGCTACCCTGGCGCCCAGGCCCTCGGGCAGGGCGCGCGGTATGTTTTCGTAAAAGCCGCCGCCGGTGATATGCGCCACACCCTTGACGGTGACCGCCTCAAAGAGCGCCAGCATGGATTTGACATAGATGCGGGTGGGCGTCAGCAGCGCCTGGCCCAGCGTGCCGCCCTCAAAGGGCTGGTCGAGTTTTAAGCCCTTGCTGTCGATCACGCGGCGCACCAGGGAGAAGCCATTGGAGTGCAGGCCGCTGGAGGGCAGGGCGATCAGCACATCGCCGGGCGTGACGCGCGCCTTGTCGATGATCTTGTCCTCATCCACGATGCCCACACAGAAGCCGGCCAGGTCATACTCATCCTCCGGGTAGAAGCCGGGCATCTCCGCCGTCTCGCCGCCGATCAGGGCGCAGCCGGCCTGCACGCAGCCCTCGGCTACGCCAGAGACGATCTGGGCCACGCGCTCGGGCAGGTTCTTGCCCACCGCGATATAGTCCAGGAAGAAAAGCGGCTTGGCGCCAGAGCAGATGACATCGTTGACGCACATGGCCACGCAGTCGATGCCGATGCTGTCGTGCTTGTCCAATTGAAAGGCCAGCTTGAGCTTGGTGCCCACGCCGTCGGTGCCGGACACCAGCACCGGCCGCTTCATGCCGCTCAGATCGGGCATGAACAGCCCGCCAAAGCCGCCGATGCCCGAATACACGCCGGGCACCCTGGTGCGCTCGATGGAGGCCTTCATCAGCTCCACCGCGCGGTAGCCCGCGTTGATGTCTACGCCTGCCTGGCGGTAGTGTTCACTGCTTGACTTCATTGGCGGCCTCCTCTTGGCTGGTCAATGGCTGCTCAAAGCGCAGCTTGCGCCCTTCGCTTGGGATGGGCGCTGGGTAGTTGTTGGTAAAGCAGCCCTTGCAAAAGCCTATCCGTGCGCCGGCGGCGATCTTGTCGCAGGCATCCACCGACAGGAAGCCCAGGCTGTCCACGCCGATGATCTGGCGCATCTCCTCCAGGCTGTGGTTGTAGGCCATCAGGTTTTTGCGGTCGTCGATGTCGGTGCCAAAGTAGCAGGGCGCGATGAAGGGCGGCGAGCTCAGCCGCATGTGGATCTCAGTGGCCCCAGCCTCGCGCAGCAGGCCGGCGATGCGCCGGGCGGTGGTGCCCCGCACGATGCTGTCGTCCACCAGCACCACGCGCTTGCCCTTGACATTGATTTTCAATACATTGAGCTTGATGCGCACGGCGCTGGCGCGCTCGCGCTGGGTGGGGGCGATGAAGGTGCGGCCAATATAGCGGTTCTTGATGAAGCCCACGCCGTAGGGGATGCCCGACTGGCGGGAAAAGCCCATGGCGGCGTCCAGCCCCGAATCCGGCACGCCGATGACGATATCGGCCGCCACCGGATGCTCCAGCGCCAGGTAGCTGCCCGCGCGCAGGCGGGTCTCATGCACGGAGACGCCCTCCATGACGGAGTCGGGCCGGGCAAAGTAGATGTACTCAAAGATGCACATGGCGGTGCGCGTCTGATCGCTGGTCTGGTAGCTCTGAACGCCCTCTGCCGACACGCGGATGACCTCACCCGGCGCCACATCGCGCATCAGCTGCGCGCCGATGGCGTCCAACGCGCAGGACTCGCTGGCAAAGACGATGTCACCGTTTAGGTTGCCCATGCACAGCGGGCGAAAGCCATGCGGGTCACGGGCGGCCAGCAGCTTGCTGGGGCTCATCACCACGATGGAAAAGGCGCCCTGCAGGTGCTGCATGGCGCTTTGCAGCGCGCTCTCGATAGAGGGGGCGCGCAGGCGCTCGCGGGTGATCATGTAGGCTATCACCTCGGCGTCCGATGTCGTATGGAAGATGGCGCCGGTCAGCTCCAGCTGCTCGCGCAGCTCGACAGCATTGGTCAGGTTGCCATTGAAGGCCAGGGCGATCTGCCCCTTTAAGTGATTGACCAGCAGCGGCTGCGCGTTGCTGCGGCTCTGCGAGCCGGTGGTGGCATAGCGGCAGTGGGCCACCGCGATGCTGCCCTCCTGTATCTTCTCCAGCGCCTGGCGTGTGAACACCTCGCTGACCAGGCCCACATCCTTGTGGCTGCTGATCACGCCCTGGTGGTTGACAGCGATGCCGCAGCTCTCCTGCCCGCGGTGCTGCAGCGCGTAGAGCGCGTGATAGCACTCTGGCACCACGGAGTCGCCATTGTGGCGGAAGATGCCAAAGACACCGCACTCCTCGTGCAGCTTGCCCTCCAGCAGATGCTCAGCCATTCAGTCCCCCAGAAGGCGCCGCATCATCTCCTGATAGGCGTCTTCCACACCGCCCATGTCGCGGCGGAAACGGTCCTTGTCCAGCTTTTCATGCGTCTTGCTGTCCCAGAAGCGGCAGGTGTCGGGCGATATCTCGTCGGCCAGCACGATGCTGCCGTCACCCAGGCGGCCAAACTCCAGCTTGAAGTCCACCAGGTCCACGCCCACGCCCTTTAAGTGACCCAGCAGCAGCTCATTGATCTTCAGCGACAGGGAGGCGATCAGCGCCATCTCTTCCTGTGTGGCCCAGCCCATGGCGGCGATGTGATAGTCATTGACCATGGGATCGCCCAGCGCGTCATCTTTGTAGCAGTACTCCAGCACCGTGCGCTTGAGCTTGACGCCCTCCTCCAGCCCCAGGCGCTTGCTCAAAGAGCCGGCGGCGATGTTGCGCACGATGACTTCCAAGGGCACAATGCTCACCCGCTTGACAAGCGTCTCGCGCTCATTTAGTTCCCGGATCAGGTGGGTGGGCACGCCGTGGCCGGCCAGCATGCTCATCAAAAAGTTGCTCATGCGGTTGTTGACCGCGCCCTTGCCCAATATCTGGCCCTTTTTGAGGCCATTGAATGCCGTCGCGTCATCTTTGTAGGACACGATCAGCTCGTCAACTTTGTCGGTCAAATAGACTTTCTTCGCCTTGCCCTCATAGAGCAGTTCCCGCTTGGTCATGGCGCCTTCCTCCTGACTGATGATCCGAAAATCAAATAGATAGTTCGCTGTCTGCCTTGAGCACATCCTGACGCATGTTTTCACGCGCCTGCTGCAGCCGGTCTTTGAGCTGCGGGTCTTGCAGCGCCAGTATCTGGATGGCCAGCAGCGCCGCATTGCGCCCGCCGTTCACCGCCACCGTGGCCACCGGGATACCGCCTGGCATCTGCACGGTGGACAGCAGCGCGTCCATGCCGCCCAGGCCGCCGCTGGTCAGCGGCACGCCGATGACAGGCAGCACTGTCTGCGCCGCCACAGCGCCCGCCAGATGCGCCGCCATGCCGGCCATGGCGATGATGACGCCCACGCCGCCCTGTTCGTACTCGCGCACCGCGGCGCGGGTCTCCTCCGGCGTGCGGTGGGCGGACAGCACCCTGGCAACAAAGGGCACCTGATATTCCCGCAGCGTCTGCGCGGCCTTGCGAGCGATCTCTTTGTCGCTGGCGCTGCCCATGATGATGGCCACCTGCATCAACTCTTGACCCCCTTGAATGAAAAAGGGACAGCCCTGAAAATCCATCACTGTCCTGCCTCGCCGGGCATGCCCCGGCAAAGCCATCATAGTGCAAAGCCGCTGCCCTGTCAATACGATTTCCGTACATTATTGTCGATGGCTAAATTATTGTTCGTGTTTTTCGCCACCACAGGCGTTTTTGATAGTTTTGGATAAGATGTCGATAGTGAGTGTATTGACGCCAGTTCTTCCATTGTACTACAATTGCCTCTAGAGCCGGAGGACTCGTCCCAGCAGAATCACACAAGGAGGAACCTGATATCATGAAGAAGCTTCTCTCCCTGGCGCTTGTCTGCGCGCTGGTGCTGGGCCTTGGTTCCACAGCCTTCGCCGCCGAGCCCAAGACCATCGTCTACTGGTCCATGTGGTCGGCCAGCTAGCCCCAGGCCATCGTCATCCAGAAGGCCGTTGACGCCTATATGGCCGAGACCGGCAACAAGGTCGACCTGCAGTTCAAGGGCCGCACTGGCATCCGCGAGGGCCTGCAGCCGGCACCGGGCGCTGGCAGCGTCATCGACCTGTTTGACGAGGACATCGACCGCGTCAACACCCAGTGGGGCGCCTATCTGCTGGACCTGGAAGAGCTGGCCAAGGCCAGCGACTATGAGGCCACTGCCAACGCCGGCCTGATGGCCGCCTGCCGCGAGGTCGCAGCCGGCACCCTCAAGTCCATCCCCTATCAGCCCAACATCTTCAACTACTTCTATAATGTGGAGCTCTTTGAGCAGGCCGGCGTCACCGCCGTCACCACCAACTGGACCGAGTTTGTGGATGTCGCGCAGAAGGTCAAGGATGCCGGCTTCATCGCCATCACCTCTGACGATGCCTACATCATCCAGATGCTGGGTTATCACCTGGCCCGCCTGGTGGGCGAGCCCCGCGTGGTCGAGATCGTAAGTGAAGGCCTCTGGGCCGAAGAGACCGCCGTCCTCAAGGCCGCCCAGGCTTATGAAGAGCTGGCCACCAAGGGCTTCTTCTCCCCCACCATCGGCTCCTCAAAGTGGCCCGCCAACCAGAACGGCGAGCTGGCCCTGGGCGACGCTGCGATGTACTTGAATGGTTCCTGGCTGCCCAACGAGGTCAAGGACATGACTGGTCCTGACTTCAAGTGGGCTGCTTTGCCTACCCGGCGCTGGACGGCGGCGTGACCGGCACGGAAGCCGCCAACTTTGGCGCCCAGGTGCTGGCCATCAACGCCAAGAGCGAAGTGGCCAAGGAAGCCTTTGACATCATCCTCACCATCACCAAAGGCGAGTATGACCAGCTCCTCTCCCAGGAGTCGGTGGGTATGCCCGCTGACAGCGGCAACGCCGATTGGCCCGCCATGCTGGCCGGTGTCAAGCCCGTCATGGACAACACCACCGTGCGCTACAGCTGGGGCGCCGGCATCGAGAACAACGCCGATGTCACCCCCATCATCAAGCAGGAGTTCCAGAAGCTCTGCCAGGGCAGCATCACCGCCCAGCAGTTCGTGGACAACATTGTATGGACAAAGATGCAATCGCCAATTTGCTCACAAGCCAGAGATTTGGGCACGCAGCAAAGCCGAACAGCGTATTAATGACCCAAAAAGCATTATCCCCGGCCGCGATAGCTCGCGACCGGGGATAATAGCTGGTCAGGCTGACCGCCTGCGCTCACGCGGGATGGCCTTTGTCCAATAATAATGCTCTCTTAGCTGATAACGAGATCCGGCGCCACATAGACGCGGGTGAGCAGCTCGGCGTTCATCACATACAGGCCCTGCTTGTCCTCACCCAGCATGGTCAGCTTGTCGATCAGCTCATGCACATTGGCCTCTTCCTCGCCCTGCTC
>CAKTTM010000007.1 GCA_934615145.1 uncultured Clostridia bacterium
CCCAGATCGGCCTGGGCGTCGCAGGCATGGGCCTCGATCTCGTACCAGATGCGGAACTTGGTCTCGGGCGACCAGATCGCGGTCATTTCGGGGCGGGCATAGCGGGGGATCATGGGCCTCTCCTGCGGATTTGCGCCCAGATAGGCCGCCCGCCACCCGGGACGCAAGGTCGCAGGCGGGTTTCGTTTGACGCGGGCCCGGCGCGCGCTAACCTGCGCCGGCGCGACAACGCATTCAACGGAAAGGGACATCCATGAACAAGCGCGAAGAACGCATCGCCAAATACACCGCCGATCTGGAGAAGCTGGGGCTCAAGGTCGATGCGGCATTGCTGGATGCCTGCGTCACCGCCTGCGGCCCCTCGATCTACAACGACGATTCCGAGACCGTGGCCGCCACCGATACCGAGGAAGTCGGTCGCGTGTTGAAGAATTTCGTGGGCAAGTATCTGGGCATCGCCGACGAGGCCAAGGCCCAGGCCGGCTTTGACGCAGTGGTCGAGCAATACGGCCGTTCGAATCGCAGCAAGTATCGGGCGGTGCTGTATTATCTGCTCAGCCAGCATTTCGGCACCCGCCCGGCCGCGTAACGGGTTACCAATGCGGAGGGCGCTGATCGGCCAGCGGGATGGCGCTTGAGCCATCGGCCTCCCGCTCGGCCTCGCGCGCCATCAACAGGCCGGTGCGGCGTTCCAGCCGGGCGATGGCGGCCTGCTGACGGGCCACCACGTCCGACAGGTCCTCGGCCAGCCGGGTGACATGGGCCAGCGTCTCCTCCAACTGGCGCAGGCGCGCCTCTTGCTTGTCCATGTCCCCGTCCTCCGCTAGAAGGCGCGCAACCCGCAAGGAAGCGTGCCGATGCCGCCAGATACCGCCAAACCCCGCCGCCCGCGCGCCGAGACGCCCAAGGGCTTCCGCGACTATTTCGGCGCCGATGTGACCGAACGCAAGGCCATGCTGGACCGCATCGCCGAGGTTTACGCGCGCTGGGGCTTCGACCCGTTGGAAACTTCGGCCGTGGAAACGGTGGAAGCGCTGGGAAAATTCCTGCCCGACGTGGACCGGCCCAATGCGGGGGTATTCGCGTGGCAGGAGGAGGCGGTGCCCGGCGGCGGCTCCGGCGACTGGCTGGCGCTGCGCTATGACATGACGGCGCCGCTGGCGCGGGTGGCGGCGCAGTATCGCAACGATCTGCCCTCCCCCTATCGGCGCTATGCGATGGGGCCGGTGTGGCGGAACGAGAAGCCGGGTCCGGGGCGGTTCCGGCAATTCTATCAATGCGATGCGGATACGGTGGGTTCCGCCTCGCCGGCGGCGGATGCCGAGATCGTGGCCATGCTGGCCGAGGCGCTGGAAGCCGCCGGCATCGCGCGCGGCGACTATCTGGTGCGCGTGAACGACCGGCGGGTGCTGAACGGCGTGCTGGCCGGGATCGGAGTGTCCGACCCGGAAAAAGCCGGTGATGTGCTGCGTTGCATCGACAAGTTCGATAAGGTGGGTGCCGAGGGCGTGCGCGAATTGCTGACCTCGGGGCGCAAGGACGCCTCCGGCGCCTTCATCGACGGCGTTGAGGCCGTCCGCGGCGGACAGGATGCCTTTGACGAGCAGCGTGCCCCGCCACAGCTGGCGGATGCGCTTGAAGTGATTCCAGTTCAGATGCGAGCGGTCGGAAAGATCCCGCATCACGTCGCGCGAGAGTATCGGCGCGCCCCGAGTCGCATAGTTGTTCTCGAAATGGGGCATGCCCCGGGTCAGCAGGGTGCGAAGAAACGTGCCCAAGGTCCAGCGGGGGTGCAGGATGCCGTCCAGCGCCTCTGCTGAGGGCTTCAGCGCCTGGATGGCAAGCCGCAGCGCCTCGTACTCAGGCGACTTGGGGACATAGCCCTCCTCACGGTAGGGCAGCAGCATCCCAGGCTTGGGGATGTACCAGGGCTTGCCCTGCTGCATGCGCTTGATGGCTGGCATTTGCCAGTGATCCACCACGCGGGCGCTTGCGATAAAGACAAAGGGCCCGTTCGCATCTGCGTCGGGATCCACCAATTGCCAATCCTCATCGAGCAGATGGCAGCGGCTGTCCTCCGCCTGGCTGATGTCCAGGCAGAACAACGCGAAGGCCGCGTAGTTCACCTGGCGCTGCTGGCGGCAGAACATGTCGTGCACCAGGGAAATGGGCACCACGCCGTAGAAATTGGCCGCGGCCAGGATATAATCCACCATCAGCCGGGCGGTGTCATCTGACAGATCGGACAGCAGCACGGCCTCCGACAGCGCCCGCGCCCGCTCCTGCGCCAGCTGGCGGCGTTTTGTCTTCATTTCGGACAGCTTGTAGCGCAGGTTGTGAAAGTCGCCGCTGGTATACAGTATTTGAGGCTCGGGCGTGGGCTCATCCAGTAGGCTTTTGACCCGGCAGTTCCAGGCCACTCGCGGCTTGTCCATGCAGTATTGTGCCCAGCGGGCCTCCGCCAGCCCGCTGTCGCGCAGCCGGACCTGCCGCATCGCCAGCATGGGGCCTGCCTGATTGCGGCCGTACTTGACCAGCTCCCTGCCCCTGCCCGGCGGCTGGATGATAAAGCTGGGCACCTTGCCCTCCCGCAGGCCAAAGGACTGCTGGATGATGCGGCTTAGGTCCTGCAGGCTGGCATCCTGGCTGATGCGAATATGCCGATAGACGCCCGGCCCATCGGACACAGAGATGATGTAACTGCCTATGGTTTGAGTCCTCCTGATCGTTTCGGGCAGACTTGAATTCACAGCGACCCCATCATAGCAAGACAAGTGTCGAATTGCAATGGAAACATTTTCGTGAAGTACGCAAAATGGCCGCCCTTGCGGGCGGCACATGTCATGGTTGATTGGATTATCAGTCTCAGGCCTCCAGCGCCTGGGGTTCCTCGTTCATGATCTGCATGAACTCCTGGCCGGTGATAGTTTCCTTTTCCAGCAGGTAGCCTGCCAGGCGGTCGAGCTTTGCCCGGTTGGCCACCAGCAGATCCCTGGCCTCCTGCTGGCTGGTCTTGATGATGCCCAGAATCTCCTGATCCACCTGCTGCTGGGTCTGGGGCGAGACGCTGCTCTGCCCTGGGCCGCCCAGGTACTGGCTGCCGCCCTGTTCCAGGCGCATCATGCCAAAGGTCTCGCTCATGCCAAACTTGGTGACCATCTCGCGGGCCAGCTGCGTGGCCTTCTCGATGTCGTTGGCAGCGCCGGTGGTAAAGTCGCCAAAGACGATTTCTTCCGCGGCACGGCCGCCGCAGATGGTGCGGATGGTGCTCAGGGCGTCATTTCGGCTGACAAGGTGCTTGTCATCCTGCTCCACCTGCATGGTGTAGCCCAGCGCGCCTGAGGTGCGCGGCACGATGGTGATCTTCTCCACCGGCGCGGTGCCCGACTGCAGTGCTGCCACCAGGGCATGCCCCACCTCGTGGAAGGCCACGATGCGCTTCTCCTCAGGGGAGAGTATCTCGCCCTTCTTCTGCTGGCCGGCGATGACGGTCTCGATCGACTCCTGCAGGTCATCCTGCGTCACCCGGTCGCGGCCCATGCGCACCGCGCGCAGGGCCGCCTCATTGACGATGTTGGCGATCTGCGCGCCGCTGGCGCCGGCGGTGGCGCGGGCGATTTGGCGGTAGTTGATGCCGTCTGCCATCTTGTAGTCCTTGATGTGTACTTTGAGGATCTGGTAACGGCCCTCCAGATCAGGCAGCTCCACGGGCACCTGGCGGTCAAATCGGCCCGGGCGCATCAGCGCGGGGTCCAAAATCTCCGGCCGGTTGGTGGCGGCCAGCACCACGATGCCCTGATTGCCGCTGAAGCCGTCCATCTCGGTCAGCAGCTGGTTGAGCGTCTGCTCGCGCTCGTCATTGCCGCCGCCAAAGCCGGCGCCGTCGCGCCGCTTGCCGATGGTGTCGATCTCATCGATGAAGATGATGCAGGGC
Organism: uncultured Clostridia bacterium; assembly: GCA_934615145.1. Classification (GTDB taxonomy): domain Bacteria; phylum Bacillota; class Clostridia; order Christensenellales; family Aristaeellaceae; genus UBA1038. Next base: position 3,935 of record CAKTTM010000007.1, read on the forward strand.
GCGTGCTTCTTGGCCTCGTCAAAGAGCTCGCGCACCTTGCTGGCACCCCGGCCGACAAACATCTCCACAAACTCAGAGCCCGAGGCCGAATAAAAGGGCACATCGGCCTCACCCGCCACCGCTTTTGCAATCAGCGTCTTGCCGGTGCCCGGCGGGCCCACCAGGATGACGCCGCGCGGGCACTTGGCGCCGATGGCGGTGTACTTGGCCGGCTGCTTTAGGTAGTCCACGATCTCGCGCAGCGAGTCGACAGCCTCCTCCACGCCTGCCACGTCCTTGAATGTCTTCTTGTCCTTGGTGGCCTCATACTTTTTGACCACCGACTTTTGCCCGAACATGCCCATCATGCCCGAGCCGCCGGCCCCGCCCATGCGCTTGGACATGCTGCGCTGCAGCCAGAAGAACAGCGCGATCGGCAGGCCCCAGGTCAGCAGGAAGCTCATGAACATGTTGGGGGTCTCGGGGATGGGCGCGGAAAAGTCCACCCCCTGCTCGCGCAGGCGGGTGACCAGCGTCGGATCCTCCACCACGCCGGTCTTGAACACCTTTTCCTGATTGCCGTCGCTGGCCGAGAAGGTGATCTGCCCCTCGCCCACCTGCACCGCCTTGACCAGCTTGTCATTGAGCATCTGGTCAAACTGCGCATAGCTCACCTGTGCCACCTCGCGCTGGCTCAGCCAGGGCACGAGCAGGAAGTTGAACAGCATCATCAGGCCCAGCACCACCAGGTAATACTTGACGATGGGCTTCTTATCCGGCGGCAGGCCGCCCTGGGGCCCCTGCCCCGGTCGCTTTGGGTCGTTTGACAAATGCATACCCTCCTTTGCTTCATGGCGCCTGCCAGGTGGCGCAAGGCCCCTGCCCAACGCTGTGGGAGGGGCCCTGCCGCGGCAATGGCGCTTGTACCAATCGAGATCCTTATTGCATCCAAAGCGGGCAGGTATTTTGTGCCGACGCGAGGAGCAGTCGAGCGGTAGCGTAGCAGCGCTACGCGAAGCGAGCAGCGACAGGGCATCGGCGCAAAAGAACAACCGCGACGATGCAATAAGGAGTGAGATTGGTACTAGTTCAGTTTGGCGATCAGTGCGTCGACCAGTGACTTGAGGAAAGCCTTGGTCTCGTCGGTCTTGACCTTGCCCTGCTCATCCAGCAGCGCCATCACATTGCCGATATAGGCCTCGGGCTGCTGCACAGTCTGTATATTCAGGAAGGCCAGCACCTGGCGCAGGTGATGGTTGGCGCCAAATCCACCGATCGCGCCGGGGGAAACGCTCACCACCAGGCCGGGCTTGCCACTCCATTTATTGGCACCATAGGGACGGGAGGCCACATCCAGGGCGTTCTTCATCACCGCGGAATAGGAGCGGTTGTACTCAGGGGTAGCGAAAATGAAGGCATCATAGCCCTCGATCTGCTTCCTGAACGCCGTATAGCTCTCCGGCGCCCTGCCCTCATCGTCAAAATCCTGGTTGAACAGCGGCAGGTGATCTATTTGCACGAACTCAGCCTCATAGCCCTGAGGGATCTGGTTCTTTACTTCTTCCGCGATCGCCTTGGTAAAGGACGCCTTGCGCAGGCTGCCCACAAGTATGCCAATCTTCTTTGCCATCAGTATAAACTCCCTTTCTTCTTCACCTTCCATCCGAAGGTACATACTCTGTATACCCCGCGAAGGTCAGGGTTAGACAGGAAAAGGAGCATGGGGCATCAGCCCTCGTCCACCTCGCTTACATAACGCAATAAACGTGTTTATTGGCAGCGAAAACGCGTTTAATTGGGATAATGCAGACCTTGAGTCCGCAGCGCAAAAACAATCTCTGCAGGCCGCCCTCAGCCCTCGCCTTCCTCACTGGCATGGTCGATGCAGCCCTGGAGCATCATGTGCACATGCTCGTCGGCGATGGTATAAAAAACCATCTTGCCCTCGCGCCGGGCGCGGACGAGCTTGTTCTCCCGCAGGCGGCGCAGCTGGTGGCTGACGGCGGACTTGCTCATCTGCAGCACCGCGGCCAGGTCGCAGACGCACATCTCGTGGCGGTCCAGCGCCCAGAGTATCTTAAAGCGGGTGCCGTCGCCCATCACCTTGAAGAAGGCGGCCGAGGCCGCGAATAGATCCGGCGGCAGCATCTGATCGCGCACCGCCTGCACCACATCATCGTGGATGACGCTGCACTGGCAGGCATATTCACTGGCCTTGCTGGACATGCTTTTCCCCCTCCTGACACGCAAAAACCCTCGCCCCTATCATACCACAGGCGGCATATTTGCGCCAAAGCGCATCCTTTGGTACTTTTGCTTCGTCTAATAGGGTGAAGGGGGGCGAACAGAGCGTGCTGGTACAAGAAGCCGGGGCGAGCCGCGAGCGGGCGCTGGAGCAGCTGATGATAGCTCAGGGCGACAACCTGCTGAGGCTGTGCATACTCTATCTGCGCGACAGCCACCTGGCGCAGGATGCCCTGCAGGAGAGCTTTCTCAAGGCCTACCGCCGCTGGGACAGCTTTCAGGGCGACAGCGGCAGGCAGACCTGGATGACGCGCATCGTCATCAACACCTGCAAGGACATGCTGCGCAGCGCCTGGCTGCGCCGGGTGGACAGATCCATCGACCCGCAGACGCTGCCCGACGCCCAGACCCTGGGCGAGGCGGCGGATGACACGGTGATACAAAGCGTGATGGCGCTGCCGCTTAAATACAGGGAGGTCATCTTGCTGTATTACTATCAGAACTTCAGCATCCGGGAGACGGCGCAGACCTTGCGGGTCAGCGAGCCCGCGGTCAAAAGCCGGCTCAAGCGTGCCAAGGACAAGCTGCGCGGGCAGCTGGAAGGGTGGTATTTCGATGAAGCATGACTTCAGGCAGATCGTCGATCGCCGCCTCAGCGGCGCGCAGTGGACGGGGGCGCAGCGCCAGATGGTGCTGGCCCAGATCAGAGGAGAGGTCAAAGTGAAAAAGAGAATGACATTTGCCATGGCGCTGCTCATCGCGCTGCTGATGATCAGCCTGGCGGCCGTGGCGGTGACCAGCCTGGTGCAAGGCTATCTCAAAGAAGTCAGCCAGATGAATGTGGACGGGGCCTTCCTGGATGAGCGCTGGGGACTGCCTGAAAAGCTGCGCTTTGTGCAGGCCATGCAGAAGGCAGGCTTTGAACTGGACGAGGGCCAACTCAGAACCCTTGGCGACCAGCAGCTGCCCGAATCCCAGCGCGAGGCCGCGGCGGATGCCCTGATCGACCAGCGCTATGGCGACGCCATGCGGGAAGCGACCTTCAGCTGGATAGAGCCGCCTGAGACTGTCGTGGGCATGCCGCCGGACATGCGCCTGATCTTCCTGGACGCCTACAGGCTGGAATATCCACAGGCTACCCGGCAGGAAGAGGAGGATGCCCTGGCGCGCTGGCTCAGGCAGCTGTCCGAGCGCTTTCGCCAGCAGTACCCCCTGCCCGAGCCCAAGCCCATTGAGCCCGGCCAGGTCGACCCAAGCGCTTTGGGCTATCTGACCGAGGTGATGAATATCCCCTATCAGACCGCAAAGCAGGCCACCATTAGTTCCACCTGGCACGAGAAGGAGCAGGTGTGGCTCAGTGACATCAGCCTGAACAAGGCCATCGCCGACGAGGCTTGGGATGACAGGCATGAGCTGATGGATTATACCAAGGTAGAGGGTGATAGCTACCGCTGGGTCGTCATGACCGACAGGATGGGCAAGCATGTGAACGCCCACAGCCTGGAAGAGCTGGAACAGTTAAGAAAGCGTACCCCCGTGATCAACATACCGTCTGAGCAGGCAATAGAATTGGCGCGCGCAGCCCTGACCCAGCGCTACGGCGTGCCAGCGCAGCAGATGGCCGACTACTTTGATTCCAGCATGGGCTATGTGCTGTCAGCGGGTGATCCCAACCAGCCGCTGATGCTCTATCGCTTTCATCAGCACAAGAACTTCATCGATCACACCTGGCGCTACGCCGCGATGGTCAACCTGAACACAGGTGAAGTCACCCGTACCTTCAGCCGCGACAATTGGTGGCAGGAGTTCATGGCGCTGGCCGACGACTATGACCGCATCAGCCACGAGGAGTGGCACAGCCTCATGCTGATGCTTGGCCAGGATGAAAAGGGCCTGGACTTCTGGGGCTGGCCCACGGACAGGCAATATCAGTTCAATCAACTGTTCAAGGAGAAAGTGCAGCGCCGCGCCAAGCTGGCCCAGGACAACTGGCGGCTGGAAAACGCCTGGACAGCCGGCCATCACGGCCTGTCGGGCGAGGGGGACATAAGCTATGACCAGGCGGTGGATATCGCGCAGGCCGCCTTCCTCAAGATGCTGGACACCACCGCGGACGTTATCAAGGACTGGGCGCCGACGCTGAGCAGCTTTGATGTCAGCGATCCGCAGCAGCCCGCCTGGCGCATCCTTGTGCGCGCCTACCACAAGGACAAGGCCGGCAAGAATCACTTCCGCTCGCTCTTTATCAAGGCCGACGCCAAGACGGGCCAGATCCTGGAGCGAACCGACGATGTGGTAGGGAGCATCGACATGGAGGCGGTGCTGGTGCCCATGAAAGCGCTCACCCCCGAGGAGGGCATGACCACCGACTGGCAGGCGCTGGTGGACAGGCAGCTGTGCGACCAGGCCACGGCGGACAAGCTGTTTGTCAGGCGCAACCGCGTCCACGCCGTCAACAACGATCCCACCCGTGCCATCTATTACTATGCCTTCTACCAGCCCGACAATACGCGGAGCAACCATTGGGTCTACATGGTGGGCGTCAACCTGCACACAGGCGAGGTAACGGACGCATACACCTGGGCCATCCTGCGCGAGCGCCTGCCGCAGACGGCGGCCGCCTACCCCTCAGCCTCCGTGGATGAGCGCCATGAGAGCATGATACGCTACTTCATGGATCAGGCAGGCCTGGACTACTGGTACTGGCCACCCGAGCAGCAGCAGTGGTTCAATCAAATCGTCGAGCCCTACGCCGACCAGGTGCGGGCCGCGGAGCCGGACTACTACGACTGGGTGATGGACGCCACCCGCCGCAGCCACGGCGCGCCGGACGACAAGGCCATCTCCCTTGAGAAAGCGCTGCGCATCAGCCGCGAGGCCTTCATCAAGGCAGAGCAGGGCCACGGCCAGATGGAGCTCTACAATGAGATCGCCCGCACCTACGATATCACCAACCCCGACAAGCCCCTCTGGCGGGTGATGCAGGCGGCCGACCAGGTGGCCACGCAAAAGGGCAAGACCCTGCGCCGCTTCGCCATGCGCGCCGATGTGATCGCCGCCTACACAGGCCAGAACATCCATGAGGAAAACATAGGCGACCGGCCGATCAAGAGCCTGGCAAACTGGCTATAACCAAGGCGTGATACAGACTGAGGGCGGGGAATCATCCCCGCCCTCAGCGTATTTGGATATGATGTGGTATTACTTGCCCGCCAGCACATCCTGATAGGCCGCGTCGCCTTCCATCACGCGCTTGGCGTAGGGGCACAGCGGCAGCACCTTGACGCCGGCGTCCCGCGCGGCCTTGGCCACGGTGTCCACCAAATGGCGGCCCACCTGCAGGCCGCCGGCGCTGTCGTCTACAAAGGTGTGGTCCAGTATCCAAACCGAGGCCGAGGGCGATATCGTGGCCTCACCGATCAGCGCGCCCTCGCGGTAGGCGGCGGCGCGTTTGTTGTCCATTTCAAAGCGATAATCAATCATGTCAGTTAACCCCTTTCTATCCCGATGAATATACCACATCAGCTGGGCATTCAAGCAGTCGATCGCCCCGCCTTAGCGCATCGTCGGGTATAATCCAGACAGCACACACCCCCAGGACAAAGGAGGCCCATCATGAGAACCCCTCGCGCATACAAAGCCCTCAGCCTGCTGCTCAGCCTGGCGCTGCTGCTGGGCCTGAGCCCCATCCTCGCGGCCCAAACGCCGACGCTGCGCCTGCACTATCAGAACGCTGAAAACGACTATGAAGACCTGGGCCTCTGGCTCTGGGGCGATGTGGCCACGCCCTCTGAGCAGACCGGCGCCTGGCCGGGCGGACGGACGGTCTTCCCGCCGGAAAACATATCTGAGTCCGGCGCCTATGTAGATGTGCCGCTGGCGGAGGCCGCCCGGCAGATCGGCCTGCTGGTCATCGACAGCGCGGGCAACAAGCACACGCCCGAGGATGTGCTGGTGGCGCTGCCCTCGCCTGACATCACCGATATTTGGGTCAATGACCAGCTGGAGATCCGCTATGAGGATCCCCAGGCCATTCCCGAGGGGCATATCAGGCTGCGCTGGTGGCAGCCGGAGGGCGCCTACGAGGACATGGGCGTCTGGCTCTGGGGCGATGTGGTCACAGCCTCTGAAAAGGCTGGCGCCTGGCCCACAGGCGCCACGCCGCTGACGGCGCAGCCGGGCCCGTTGGGTGCCTATGTGGATGTGCCGCTGCTGCCGGAGGCAAAGACACTGGGCTTCCTGATCGTCAACCGCGAGACCGGCGAGCAGACCAGCGACTACAGCTTTGACCTGAGGGGCGGCGCGCGGGTAATCTACCTGCGCCAGGGCGATGAGCGCCCACGGCAGAGCCCCTTTGAGAGCGCCCAGCAGCCCGAGGCCGCAAGGCCTGCCTGGCAGGACATCGACGCGGAGTACGCCACCGAGGCCTGGCTGGGCGCAAGGCTGCTCAAAAACGGCGCCGCCGTGCTGCGCCTCTGGGCGCCCACCGCCGACAATGTGGAGCTGCTGCTCTACGACAAGGCCGATCAGCACAAGCTGGTGGCCGATGCCCTGCCCATGGCCAAGGGGGAGCGCGGCGTCTGGCAGACCACGCTGACAAAGGCGGCCACCGGCATCGAGGATCTCAGGGGCTATTTCTACCACTTCCGCGTGACGCGCGGGGGTGAGAGCCGCCTGGTGCTGGATCCCTATGCCAAGTCCATGGCGGCCTGGGACAGCGGCGCGGGCGAGCCGGTGGGCAAGGCGGCGCTGATCGATCCGGAGGGCATCGGCCCTGCGCTTGATTTCGCCGACATCCCCGGCTTCACCGACCGGGAGGACGCCATCATCTACGAGGCCCATGTGCGCGACTTCAGCTCCGACCCCAGCATCGCGGATGAACTGACCGCCCCCTACGGCGGCTTCCTGGCCTTTGGCCAGCGCCTGGATTACCTCAAAGACCTGGGCGTCACCCACATCCAGCTGCTGCCGGTGCTCAGCTACTACCATGTCAACGAGATGGACCGCGAGCGCCAGCTGGACTGGGCCAGCGAAAACCAAAACTACAACTGGGGCTACGACCCGCAAAGCTGGTTCGCGCTCAGCGGCATGTACGCCTCAGACCCCCATGACCCTGAAAACCGTGTGCGGGAGTTCAAGGAGCTGGTGAGGATGAGCCACGACAGGGGCATGGGCGTGATACTGGATGTGGTGTACAACCACACGGCCAAGGTGGAATTGTTGGAGGACATCGAGCCCCATTACTACTACTTTACGGACGCGCAGGGCAGGCCCAAGGGCAGCTTTGGCGGCGGCCAGGTGGGCAGCACCCACCTGATGACCCGCCGGCTGATACAGGATTCGCTGCGCTACCTGGTGGAAACCTATAAGGTGGACGGCTTCCGCTTCGACATGATGGGCAGCCTGGATGCCGAGACCATCGCCCAGGCCTACGCGCAGATCAGCGCCATCGACCCCAAGACCCTGTGGATAGGCGAGGGCTGGCGCACCTTCAATGGCGACAGCGGCGTGGTGGGCGTGACGCCCGCCGATCAGGACTGGATGGATGAAACCGACGGCGTGGCCGTCTTCTCCGACGAGGTGCGCAACGAGCTCAAGAGCGGCTTTGGCATCGAGGGTCAGCCCCGCTTTGTCACTGCAGGCCAGCGCCCGGTGCAGCGCATCTATGAGAATGTGCAGGCACGGCCTAATAATGTCAGCGAGGACGACCCTGGCGACATCGTACAGTACATCGCGGCGCATGACAACCTGACGCTGCACGATGTGATCGCGCTGTCGATCAAGAAGGACCCCAGCCTCCACCAGGAGGAGATACTGCGCCGCCAGCGGCTGGCCAACGCCCTGCTGCTGACCCATCAAGGCATCATCTTCCTGCACAGCGGGCAGGAGTACGGCCGCACAAAGCAGTTCAGGGCGCCCGGCTTTGAGGGCCAGGTGGACAATCCGCCCGCCAAATCCACCTACATGACGGATGAGGCGCGCCAGCCCTTCCAATACCCCTACTTCATTCATGACAGCTACGACAGCTCAGACGCCGTCAACATGTTTGACTGGCAAAAGGCGCTGCACAGCCCCGCGCATCAGCAGACCCTGCGCTACACCCAGGGACTCATCGCGCTGCGCCGCTCGACGGATGCCTTCAGCTACGCCACGGCAGAGGAGATCGACCGGCAGCTGCAACTGGTCATCAGCCCCTCCATACAGGACAGCGACCTGATGATCGCCTACACCACCCGCAGCGCGCAGACCGGGGAGAGCTACCTGGTGGCCATCAACGCCGACGGCCAGGAGCGCGGCTTGGACTTGAGCGACCAGGGCCTGCATCCGGATAAGATCCGCCTGCTGGTGGATGCAGTGCACGCCGGCACCACCGCCATCCTGGAGCCCGCGGGGGTCGACTTCCTGCTGGACGAGGCCGGGCTGCTCAAAGCGCTGCTGATCGAGCCGCTGACCGCCGTGGTGCTGAAGATCAGCGCCGAATGAACGAATCAAGGAGGAGTTAACATGGAACGCCCAGCCATACGCTTTGGCGCGGTCACCATCGACTGTGCGCCCGAACAAGTGCCCGCCATGGTGGCCTTCTACCGCCAGCTGCTGGATCTGCAGGTGGAGGGTGAGGATGGCCCCTACCCCTATCTGTCGCGCGAGGGCTTTGCCATCACGCTGCAGCCCGAGGAGGGCTACCAGCCGCCCACCTGGCCCAGCCTGGAGCGCGGCCAGCAGCTGCACATCGACCTGATGGTCGACGACCTGCCCGCCGCTGTCGCCTATGCCAAGTCCATCGGCGCCAGCGAATCCTCTGTTCAATACAGCCAGCGCTGGCACATACTGCTTGACCCCGCCGGGCATCCCTTCTGCCTCTGTGCCTTTTAGGCGGATCGGGAACATCATAATCAAAAGTCACAGCGCCCGAGGGCTTGAACGGCCCCGGGCGCTTCTCTTTGCCATGACTTTATGCTATGCTTGGCCGCAGCACCCTGAAAGGAATATACAAGCATGAGCCATCAGCGACGGCAGAACCTGCTCTTTACCCTGTTTACCACGGCGCTTGGGATGATGATCAATATCTTCCACACGGTGGCCGACCGCATGGCGCTGTCGCTGGGGCGGCAGGCGGCGGACGCCGGCATGCTGATCTCCATCTACGCGCTGGGGTCGCTGACCAGCGTGGTGCTGTCCTCCTCGCTGGCCGACCACGTGGGCAAGCGGCGGGTGATCGCGACGGCCACGGTGGTCATGACGGCGGGCTTTACCTTGCTCTATCTCTCGCACCGCTTCTGGCCGCTGGCGCTGGGGCTCTTCCTCTTTGGCGTGGGCTTTGGCCCGGCCGAGGGCATGAGCAGCGCGGTGCTCAGCGATGAGAACCCGCTGACCTCCGCCAAATGGGTCAACCTGGCGCATGCCGGCTTTGGCCTGGGGGCCATCCTGGGCCCGATGCTGGCGGTGGCCTCGCTGTCGCTCAGCGGCAGCCATCACCAGATCTTCCTGCTGTGCGCGGCGGTGGCCCTTGTCTTTCTGGCGCTGATCATGCCCGGCGCCCTCAAAAAGCCCGTCCTGAGCCCCGACCTGAGCGCGCAGGGCTCGCCGCTGCAGATGTTCAGCGTGCTGAAGAGCCGCCGCTTTGTCTATTTATCGCTGATGATGTTCCTCTACCTGGGCTATGAGTCGGTGGCCTCGGCCTACAGCAAGCAGCTCTTCCTGCAGCAGGGCCATAGCGAGGCGCTGGCGGCGGGCATGATTTCACTGTTCTGGGGCAGCATGATCGTGGGGCGCTTGCTGGGCGCGGCCTTCCAGGGCCGGGAGTTGCTCAGCATCCGGGGCTTTGGCGCCATCGCCTTTGCGGGCATATTGTTATTGAACTTCGCGCCCTCGCTGCCGCTGCGCATCCTGGCGGTGGCCATGTATGGCTTTGGCTGCGGACCCACCTGGCCCATGCTGGTGGTACTGGCCACCCGCATGTACCCCGGCCGCAGCGGCGCTGCCATGGGCATGATGATGATCAGCACCATGGCGGGGCTGACGGTCTTCCCCTTCCTGATCGGCACCCTGCCTAACAACCTGACCGTCACCTTCCTCAGCGCCGCGGGCCTGGTGGCGCTGCTGGTGCTGCTGTCCGTGATGGCGGGCAGGGAAACGGAGACAGCCGCATAGGCTCCCCACAGATGATTTGATTGCCAGTCCCACCCAGACCCGCCCATTCGGCGGGTTCTCCTTTCCCTTAGCTTTCACAATTACTTAGCCTATCAAATTAAATATGGTTGCCAAAATGCACAAAATCGGCTAATATGTCGAATGTCCAGGGGGAGGTGTGGGGATGGCGGTGGTTTGGGTCAGCGGCGCTTCCAGCGGCCTGGGGCTGCATACGGCGCAGGCGCTGCAGCAGGCCGGCTGGCAGGTGGTGGGCGGTGCCCGCAGCTTTGCAGGCGATGGGTCCCCCGGCTTCACCAGGCTGCCGCTTGATGTATCAGACCCTGCCAGCATCGCTGCCTTCTGTGACGAGGCCACTCAGCGCTTTGGCCCGCCGGAGGCACTGGTCAACGCCGCTGGCATCATCACCCTGGGGGCCTGTGAGGATCTAAGCGAGCAGGAGCTGGCCCGCGTGATGGATGTCAACTTTCTGGGGATGACGCGCATGGTGAAGGCGGCCCTGCCGCTGATGCGCGCGCAGGGCCGGGGCAAGATCGTCAACTTCTCCAGCATCAACGGCCTGCTGGCCACGCCCTTTCAGGGCGCCTATACCGCCAGCAAGCACGCCATCGAGGGCTATAGCCAGGCCCTGCGCATGGAAGTGGCGCCCTGGCAGATCCAGGTGATGGTGGTGCAGCCGGGCGATCACAGCGGCGGGCAGGACAAGTATCGCGCCCGCGCCGCCAGGCCCTGCGGTGCCTATGAGGCCGCCTGCCATCGCGCCACCGGCATCATCGCCCGCGATGAGCAGGGAGGCTCGGACCCAGCGGCCCTGGGCCGCAAGGTGGCAAAGGCCATGGGGAAATCGCGCCTGCCCCAGTACCTGCGGGTGGCCAAGCTCAGCCAGCACGCGGCTGTCTGGCTGCATGACCTGCTGCCCAGCCGGCTGTTCACCCGCTTTCTGTCCAGTTATTATCAAGTCGCCCATCATCAAGTGTCCGTCGGGCAAGATGCCGCGGCAAAGGAGGACCTGAAACCTTGACCACGATCGATATCGCAGCGCGCTCCGCCGCGCTCAAGCAGGATATGACGCTGCGCAATCTCTTTGACCTGACGGTGTCTGGCGGCGACATGGTGGCCGCCCGCTGGCTGGAGGGCGACGAGGAAAAGGCGCTCACCTTCAATGAGTACAAGGCGCTGAGCTTTGACTACGCGGCCTATCTGCAGCAGGCCATCGGCACGGACAACAAGGGCCGCTTCGTGGCCATCCAGATGGACACCGCCTGGCAGTGGTTCCCCACATTCTGGGGGCTGATGGCGGCGGGCTATCAGGCCATATTGCTGGACGCTTCGCTGAATGACGAGATGACCGCCTATATGCTGCAGCAGGCGGGTGCTGCGGCGCTGATCGTCAAGAACCGCCGACAGCTGCCGGCGCATTACACGCAGGTACTGCACGCCGATCTGTTCGCGGCCCCCAAGGCGCCTGACTTCACCCCGCAGTGGGGCACCATGGTGGCGCTGTGCACCTCGGGCACCACGGCCACCAGCCGCATCTTCGTCTACGATGAGGAGGCCATCTGCTACCAGTGCCTCAACTCAGAGCTGCTCTACAATGCCAACAAGCGCATCATCTCCGGCGAGCCGGAGCGCTCGCTGGCCTTCCTGCCCTATCATCATATCTTTGGCTTTATGGTGAACCTGCTGTGGAGCAACTTCATCGGCTATGAGACCGTCTACATGAAGGACAGGGCGCCGGAGACCATCTTGTCGATCGCCCGCCGCTTCCAGATCACCTTCCTGTGCGCTGTGCCGCTGCTGGCCAACTCGCTGTCGGTCTCTTTGCAAAAGAAGGTGGCCCAGCAGAAGGCCAGCAAGCGCACCGCCTTCAAGTTTGCCCGGTGGCTGAGCCTGACGGTGCAAAAGATCAGCCCGGAGCTGGGCATGGACCTGGCGCGCAATGTGCTGTTTAAGGATGTCTTGAGCCAGATACTGGGCCCGCAGGTCAGGACCATCATCCTGGGCGGCAGCCATACGCCTGAGGAACATATGCGCACGATCGCGGCGCTGGGCTACTACACGGTGTCCGGCTTTGGCATGACGGAGACGGCCATCACCTCGGTGGAGACCAGCATGCACCTGAAGACCCGAACCTCGGGCTCGGTGGGCAGGCCGCTGAGCTCGGTGGAGTACCGCGTGCAGTCAGACGGCTTAAGCTCAATGACCGGCGAGATGTTCATCCGCGGACAGAGCGTGCATACCGCGCGGCTGCAGGATGGCAAGCTGGTGGGCCCGGCGGTGGACGCCGAGGGCTGGTATCCCACGGGCGACATCGTGCGGCTGGAAAAGGGCATGCGCATGTATGTCGAGGGCCGCAGCAAGGATGTCATCATCAATGAGTCGGGCGAGAATGTCTACCCCGATGAGCTGGAAGACAGCTTTGGCATCCTGGAGGGCGTGGATCAGTTCTGCGTGCTGGGCATCAAGAACACAGGCGACAGCCGCATCAATCGCCTGAAGCGCCGCCGCCACGCCAACCCTAACTATGAGGACATCACCCTGGTGCTGAGCGTGGGCGACCGCTACCGCGACGACGCCTTCCTGACCAGCCTGATGCGCCAGGTGGTGCAGCTGAACAATAAACTGCCCATCTTGAAGCGCGTCACCCGCGTGCTGGCGACGCCTGACAAGTTCCAGACGGCCAACGGCATCAAGGTCAAGCGCCTGGCGCTCAAGGACATGGTGGAGAACACCAAGATCGCCTACCGCGATTTGGACCTGAAGTCGGGCGCCGGCCCCTTGAGCGAGGTGGCCCCCATCGTCAACGAGGAGGCCGCGCCCCGCGACCTGGCGCTGGACGAGATCCGCCAGAAGGTGCGCCGCGTGTACGCGGAGACCCTGCAGGTGGCGCCAGAAAGCGTCAGCGACGACGCGCACTTTATCACCGACCTTGGCGGCGACAGCCTGCAGGTGCTGAGCATCTCGCTCAAGGTAGAAGAGCTGTTCTCCGTGCTGATCCCTGTGGAGGAGTACGGCCTGTGCACCACGGTCAACGACATGAGCCGCCTGCTGCAGGAGAAACTAAGCGGCGCGGGCCCGGCCAAGGCCGAGGAGCGCAGGGCGGGCGATGTGGCGCCGATCACCGACTTTGAGCAGAGCCCCGAGTATCAGGAGTTCGCCATCCGCGAGGCGGCGCTGCTGGGCGCCGGCATGGAAAACCCCTACTTCGTGGCGCATGACTCGGCACTGAGCAATACCTCCATGATGGCGGGGCAGAAGGTGCTGAACTTTGGCTCCTACAACTATGCCGGCATGAGCGGGCGCAAGGAAGTGCAGGAGGCGGCCAAGCAGGCCATCGACCTCTACGGCACCTCAGCCTCTGGCAGCAGGCTGCTGGCGGGTGAAAAGAGCATCAACCTGGAGCTGGAAAGCGAGCTGGCCAAGTGGAAGCGTACTGAAGCCGCGCTGGTGCTGGTGGGCGGCCACTCGACCAATGTGACCTTTGTGGGCAACTTCTGCGGCAAGGACGACCTGATCGTCTATGACGCGCTGGCGCATAACTCTATCGACCAGGGCTGCAGGCTGTCCGAAGCCACGGTCAAGCCCTTCCCGCATAACGACGTGGCGGCGCTGGAGAGCATTCTGAAAAGCCAGCGCGACAAGTTTGCCAAGGTGCTGATCATCATCGAGGGCGCCTACTCCATGGACGGCGACATCGCCGACGTCCCCGCCTTTG
>CAKTTM010000008.1 GCA_934615145.1 uncultured Clostridia bacterium
GGGTTAGCATCTTGTCTTGATTGACCAAAGAGGATAATGTGGTAAAATGACTGCGTTGAGGGAAGCGACAGCTATGTGCACTGGTCGTTTTTTCAATGGAGTATTGGGACAGGAGCGTCTATGCAATATCTGATCATTGGCGTTATTTTGATTTTGGCCTTGTTTGCCATCCGGCTGTCGAGCAAGCACGGCATCCCTGCCCTGCTGCTGTTCATCATGCTGGGCATGGGCTTTGGCCTGCTGGGCTTTGACTTTGAAGACTATCAGTTCGCCGATGGCGTGGCCACGGTGGCGCTGATGGTCATCATGTTTTACGGCGGCTTTGGCACCAACTGGAACATGACAAAGCCTGTGGCCAAGGAGGCCATCATACTGGCCTCACTGGGCGTGGTGACCACCGCGCTGCTGACGGGCCTTTTCTGCCACCTGGTGCTGGGCTTCAACCTACTGGAGGGCATGCTGATAGGCTCCATCGTGGGCTCGACCGACTATGCCAGCGTCTCCAACATCCTGCGCTCCAAGAACCTGAACCTCAAATACAACACCGCCCCCCTGCTGGAGCTGGAGAGCGGCTCCAACGACCCGACCGCCTATACCATGACGATGGTCTTTCTCTCCGTCATCCTGGGCAGCGATCTGTCTGTGCCGGTGCTGATCGTAAGCCAGGTGGTGATCGGCCTGGGCGTTGGCTTTGCCTTTGCCTATGTCTTTGGCCGCTACCTGAGCAGCCTGAGCGCCCGGCAGGATGGCATGCCCGCGGTGCTGATGGCAGCGGCCATGCTGATCACCTATGCCGCGGCCTCGCTGCTGGGGGGCAATGGCTACCTGGCGCTGTATATCCTGGGCATCTACCTTGGCAACAAGGAGTTCCGCGGCAAGCGGGACATCGTGTTCTTCTATGACGGCTTTACCGAGATCATGCAGATCGCCCTCTTCTTCATCCTGGGCTGGCTGAGCAACTTTGACAAGCTGATCGCCGCCTTCCCCATTGCGCTTGCCATCATGGTGTTCATGACCATACTGGCCCGGCCGCTGAGCGTCTGGGGCTTGATGCTGCCCTTCAAGCTCAAGCGCACCCAGCTGCACATGGTCTCACTGGCGGGCATCCGCGGCGCTGCCGCCATCGCCTTTGCCATCATGGTGGTCAATAGCCCGGCGCAGTTCAGCATGGACGTCTATCACATCGTCTTTGGCATCTGTGTGCTGAGCTCGCTGGTGCAGGGCAGCCTGATGCCGCCGGCCTCCCGGGCGCTCAAAATGCTTGACCCCAATGACACCCTGCTGCAGACCTTCAACTACTATCAGGACAAGGCAGAGATCGGCTTTCTGGAGACCCGCATCCACGAGAATAGCTATCTGGTGGGCCGCCAGGTCAAGGACCTGCGGCTGACCTTTGACTTCATCGTGGCCAAGATCGAGCGCGATGGCAAGACCGTGGTGCCGCGCGGGCATGTGGTGCTGCAGCCGGACGACAAGATCGTGCTGGCGGGCGAAAAGCACTTTGACCGCAGCGGCCACGACCTGACGGAATTCACTGTGCCCCAGGGGCATAAGTGGGTGGGCCACACCGTCAAAGAGCTATCGCTGCCTCAGGACACATTGATCGTGATGCTGCAGCGCGCCAACGGCGAGCACATCGTGCCGCTTGGCGACACAGCAGTCAAAGAAGGCGACAAGATCATACTGCTCAGTGTCGATGAGAATGGCCAGCCCAAAGCCAAGTGGCGCCTGCGCCTGCCCTGGAAGAAGTAAAATACGATGTCATAAAATCGGCCCGCGCCAGGTGTGTGCGGGCCGCTTCAATTTGCCGATGGTTCAAGGATCCAGCAGCATGATGTCCTTGGGATCAACCGTCACATACAGCCTCTGCGCGCCTGATAGCTGCGTCCACTGCGCCTTGGGCAGGTCGCTACGCAACTGTGCCCAGCCCTCATGGCCGCCGGGTGTAGCCAGGCTGATCACGGTGGAGAAGACATCCTCCGTCACCCGCTGCACCCGGCAGGGAAAGCTGGGCTGATCCTCCGGCGCCTGGGCGTGCAGCTGCACATAGTGGGCCCTGAGCCCGATCAGAGGCTTTAGGTTGTCTTTGCCCGGCGGCAGGCGCAGCCGCGTGCCCCAATCGATGGCGAATATGTGCCCCTCGCCATCGGGCCTGGCGCGGGAAAAATTCTTGCAGCCGCTGAGCAGGCAGGCACTGAGCGTGCGGGGCTGGGCAAAGAGCGCCTTGACGCCCTGCTTGGCTTCACTTTTCCCGCCGCTGAGCACACAGACGCTGTCGCAGAGGCGGTAGACCTCCTCCCGGCTGTGCGATACATAAAGGGTGCCCGCCGGGTAGCCGCGGATGCTGTCGTGCAGAGAGCTTTCCATCTGCCAGCGCAGGTAGCTGTCCAGCGCGGACAGCGGCTCATCCAGCAACAATAGCTCGGGCTCATTGATGATGATGCGGGCCAGGGCCACGCGCTGTTGCTGTCCGCCGGACAATTGATGGGGCCTGTGACTCGCAAGCTCCGCGATCTGCATCCGCGCCATGATGGCGTCCACGGCCCCGACCTTGGCGTCGCGATCTTTCAACCTGCAGCCCGCCGCTATGTTTTGGCGCGCCGTCAAATTAGGGAAGAGCGCGTAGTGCTGAAACAGATAGCCCACCCGCCGCTGCTGGGGACTTAGGTTTATTCGCCTGGCACTGTCAAACAGCACCCTCTCCCCCAGCGCGATGCGGCCGCTGTCTGGCCGCAGCAGGCCGGCGATGCATTTGAGCGTCATGCTCTTGCCGCAGCCGGAGGCGCCCAGCAGCGCCATCACTTCGCCCTCGGTCTCAAACTGCACATCCAGCTGAAAGTCGCCCAGACGCTTCTTGATATCGACCGACAGCCTGCTCACAGCCCCACCGTCCGTACATTCCTTGGTTTGGCGCGCTTCTCCAGCATGTTGACGCAGAGCAGCACCACGGCGGAGATGGCGATGTTGATCAGCACCCAGGTCATGGCCCCCGCCTCGTCATTGGTGCGCCACAATTGATAGACGGTGGTGGATATGGTGGCCGTGCGGCCGGGGGTGTAGCCGGCGATCATGCTGGTGGCCCCGTACTCGCCCAGCGCCCTGGCAAAGCCCAGCACCGCGCCCGCGATCAGACCCTGCTTGCAGGCGGGCAGGCGGATGCGCCAGAATATCCAGCTGTTGCTCAGCCCCAGTGTCTGGCCGGACTGGGCCAGTGTCTCATCAAAGCTTTCAAAGGCGCCGCGCGCTGTGCGGTACATCAGTGGAAAGGCCACGATCACAGTGGCGAAGATGGCCGACCACCATGTCATGACCAGGCGCAGCTCAAACCACTGCATCGCCAGCTGGCCCAGCGGCCGGTAGGGCCCCAGCAGCCGCAGCAGCAAAAAGCCCACCACCGTAGGCGGCAGCACCAGCGGCAGTGTCAGCAGCACATCCAGCAGGCCCTTGACCAGCCGGGGCAGCCGCGCCACATAGTAGGCGGCCAGGACACCGCCAAAGAAGACCAGCACAGTCGATATGCCGGCGATCCTCAGCGAATGGTACAGCGGATACCAGTCCATGCGCGCTCCTGAATCTTTCTGTGAGATATGGCCGTAAGGGGCTTATGGCGCGGGCTGCACCATGGAGAAGCCCACCGCTTCAAAGACCTTGGCGGCTTCTTCAGTCGTTAGATAATCGAGGAAGTCCTGCGCCGCCTCCGGCTGGCTGCCTGTCTGGATGACGGCCGCCGGGTAGATCACCTGGGAGCACATGTCTTTGGTCGCCTCATCCACCACGGTAAGGCCGGCAGAATAAGCATCTGTGGCATAGACGATACCGCAGCTGACCGCGCCCTCCTTCACCTGGGTAGTGACCTCCTTGACATTGCTGCCGTAGGTCAGCCTGCCCTCTTGGGCCAGCGCCACCTCGTCCAGAGCCAGATAATCCAGTATCTCCAGCGAGTAGCTACCCACCGGCACATCGGCATTGCCGATGGCGATCAATGAGGCCCTTGCCAGATCGGCAAAGCCCTCGATCTTGTCCGGGTTGCCCTCCGGCACCACCAGCACCACCTTGTTCTGCAGCAGATTGAGGCGGCTGCCCTGCAGCACAAAGTCCAGGCGTCCCGGATTGCCCTTGTCATCCTGGCTGATGTCCAGCTGGTTCATCTGACGCTGCGCGGCGGATATAAACAGATCGCAGGGCGCGCCGTTCTCGATCTGTGTCTTGAGGGTGCCGGAGGAGTCGAAGCTGGCAACGATCTTGACATGAGGCGCCACGGCCTTGTACTGATCGATAAACTCTGTCAGCGTCTCGGTCATGGAGGCGGCGGCGAAAACCACCAGCTCAATCTGGGCAGGTGCCACTGCAAAGGCCGGGCTCAGACCCAGCAGCAGGGCGCAGGTCAGCAACAGAGACAGCGTCTGCTTCATCAGGCGCTCCCCTATTGTCGGGCGCAGTTTTGCGCCTGCTCACAGAGTATGTCCAGGCCGTGCATCACGGCGGGCAGTATGAAATGGAGGCACTCAGCCACTGCCTTGGGGCTGCCGGGCAGGTTGATGATCAGCGTCTGCCCCCGGATACCAGCCACCGCGCGGCTGAGCATCGCGCGATCGGTGATCTGCATCGACAGCGCGCGCATGGCCTCCGGGATGCCGGGCGCCAGGCGCTCCACGGCGTCCAGCGTGGCCTCCGGCGTCACATCACGGGGTGAAAACCCGGTGCCGCCCGTGGTCAGCACCAGGTCGGTTAGGCCCTGATCGCACAGTCTGCACAGCTCGTCCTTGAGCTGCTGCCTGTCATCGGGCAGCAGCAGGCTGGCGACCACGTTCAGCCCCGCCTCCCGCGCCATCTGCGCGATCACGGGACCGCTTTTATCCTCGCGCTGACCGGCATAGCCGCTGTCGGACAGTGTGATCACGTTGACGCGGTACATCTCAGGCCTCCACCAGGTCCAGCTGGTCGCCGGCCTTCAGCACCCCGCCCTGCAGCACCTTGCAGAAGATGCCCTCCCTGGGCATGATGCAGTCGCCCACTGCGTGATAGATGGCGCAGTGGCTGTGGCATTCCTTGCCGATCTGGGTCAGCTCCAGCAGCACATCGCCGGATTTGAGGCGCGTGCCCACCGGCAGCTGGGCCAAGTCAAGGCCGGAGACGATGATGTTTTCACCAAAGGCGCCATCGGCCACCTGCGCGCCGCGCGCGCGGAAGGCATCCACCTTTTCCAGCGCCAGCAGGGAGACCTGTCGGTGCCAGTTGCCCGCGTGGGCGTCACCCTCAATGCCCCAGTCGGGCCTGAGCGTGACCGAAGCCACCGGTGTCTTCTGGATACCTTTCCTGTCACTGGTGCATACCGCGATGATGCTGGCCATATTATCCTCCTATTTGTGACATGCGGGGTGTCTGTTCAATTGCCTGGTCGGGATCGCCGAAGTGATGGCCGATGGGCTTGCTGTGCACTGAGTCCTGGATGCGTGTCATCAGTTCCGTATCGCTCAAGGCCAGCAGTTGCTTGAGGCTCAGGCCGTCCTCATACTGCAGGCAGGTGCGCAGGTGACCATCCGCCGTCAGGCGGATGCGGTCGCAAAAGTCGCAAAACTTGTGGCTGACCGCGCTGATAAAGCCGATCACCGCCCCGCCGGGCAGGCTGAAGTAGCGGCATTTATCCAGTATCGGGCCAGGATCCAGCGCCGTCATCGGCCCCAGGCGCTTTGTCAAATAGTCACGCAGAGCTTCCTCTGTCAGGCCTTCCTTGCCCTGGCCTTCGCCAAAGGGCATCAGCTCGATGAAGCGCAGCGGCACACCAATAGAACCCGCAAAGGCGGTCAGATCGGGTAGGCCCTGCAGGTTGGCCGGCGAGGGCACGCAGTTGAGCTTGACCTTGAGGCCGGGTGTGGCCGCGGCCTCGCGTGCCGCCCGCATCACGATGTCGGCACCCGGCCTGCGGGTCAAGTGTTGGAACAATCTCTCATCCACCGTGTCCAGGCTGATGTTGACGGAGTCCAGCCCTGCTGCCAGCAGCTTTGGCAGCTGCTCATGCAGCAGCAGGCCATTGGTGGTCAGCGCCACGGTCTGTATGCCAGGGATCAGCTTGATGCCACGCACCAGAAGGTGCAGGTCCTTCCGCACCAGCGGCTCGCCGCCGGTCAGGCGCAATTTGTGGATGCCCAGCCGCGCAAATATGCCGATCAGCCGCAGCAGTTCCTCGTAGCTGAGCAACTGGTCGTGGCGCAGCATCGGCAGGCCCTCTTCAGGCATGCAGTAGCGGCAGCGCAGGTTGCACCGGTCGGTCACGGATACGCGCAGATAAGAGATGCTGCGCTGTTGGGCGTCAATCACGCGTCTGATCCCCTCCATACCAGGTCATGATGGTGTCAAAGATGGCGTCGATATCGTCTCTGTGATACTGCGCGGGTGAAAAACTGAAGCCTACTTGATGCTGGGCGCTGAGCCTAAGCTTAGGGTGGCTTGAGTGCTTGAGCCCCTCCAGCAATATCAGGTCAGCCTCGGGGTACTGGGCTGCCAGGCTGACTTCGTCGGTGGGCATCAGCTTGGTCAGCATATACTTCTCTCCGTCAAAGACTGCCGCCCCCAGTGCCCCGGCCTGAAGAAAGCGGTGGGTATCGGTGCCGGGCACATCGGGTGAAAAACTGTGCCCATCGTGCTTGACCACCGCCACCTTGAGCCCCTCTGCCACCAGGCGGGGCAGCAGGCGGGCGATCAGCGTGGTTTTACCGCTGTTCTTCTCCCCGCTGACGGCCAGCATCTTAAGGCTTGGCATGATAGTCCCCCGACTTGCCGCCAGACTTGTGCAGCAGGCGGATGTCTGACAGCACCATGCCCTTGTCCACCGCCTTGCACATGTCGTAGATGGTCAGCAGCGCCACTGTCACCCCGGTCAGCGCCTCCATCTCAACGCCTGTCTTGCCGTCGGTCTTGACAGTGCAGCTGGCCTGTATCAGGCCTTGCTCCGCCAGCAGCTCAAAATCGACCGCGCAGCGGGTCATTGGCAGCGGGTGGCACAGCGGGATCAGCTCGCTGGTGCGCTTGGCCGCCATGATGCCAGCCAGCCGCGCCACGCCCAGCACATCGCCCTTGCTGGCGCTGCCCTCCTGCACCATGCGCAGGATATCCGCACCCACCTGGATATGCCCCTGCGCGGTGGCCTCGCGCGCTGTCACCGCCTTGTCTGATACATCTACCATATGGGCCGCGCCCCGCGCGTCAAAGTGTGTGAACTCAGCGCTCATAGCAGCCAGGCCTCCACCCTCTCCCCCGCCTGCAGCGGGGCCTTGTTGTCGCCGGTATCCACCAGGCAGTTACAGCCCACCATGGAGAAGAGATTGCCATTGGCGTGCCCGGTGGGCAGTGTGATCTGTTCGCCCTCCAGCCTGGCGCGCAGGAAGCGGCGCACCTGCGTGGGCCGTTCAAAGCCATTGGTGAGCACCCCGCTGACCTTGATGGGCTTCATCGCCTCATCCTGGCCAAGACAGGCAAGCAGCGGCCGGGCCAACACCTCAAAGGCGACGGCGGCCGCGAAGGGATTGCCCGAAAGGCAGAGGATGGGCTTGCCCTCCAGCAGGGCAAACAATGTAGGCATGCCCGGCTTCATGGCGACGCCGTGAAAGAGCGTGCGCGCGCCAACCCTCTCCAAAGCCTCCGGCAGCAGGTCCTTGTCGCCGACTGAGATACCGCCGCTGGTCAGCAGCAGATCGGCCTGGTCCAGGCCCTGGCGGATGCCCGCCATGATGGCAGACAGATCGTCCTGCGCGCTGGCAGCCGATGTGATGGGCAGGCGCAGCTGCGCTGCCCGCGCCTGCAGGTAGCTGACATTGGCGTCATAGATGCAGCCAGGCGGCAGCGGCTGCCCAGGCTGGCGCAGCTCATCGCCGGTGGACAGCATCGCCAAGCGGGGACGGGGCAAGACAATCAGCCTGTGCAGCCCCGCGGCCGCCGCGATGGCGATCGCCGCGGCGTCCAAGCGCTGACCCTCTTTCAAAAGCAGCCTGCCCTTGGTGAAATCATCTCCCTGGGGCACATAGTTTTGCCAGGCTTTGAGCGGCGTATACAGGCTGACGATGCCATCCTGCTCACAGGTATCCTCCTGGCGAATGACGGCGTCGGCCCCTGGCGGTATCATGCCGCCTGTCATGATGCGGGCAGCATGGCCTGGCTCAAGGGGCTGAGCGGCGTAGACGCCGGCCGGATAGTAGCCGCTGACTGGTAGCTGTACCGGGCTGTCTGCGGTGGCGCCTGTGCTGTCCGCCGCGCGCAGGGCATAACCATCCAGCGGCGAGCGCGCAAACGGCGGCTGATCGATGGCGGCCGTCAGGTCACGGGCCAGCAGCCTGTCCACCGACTGGCTAAGCGGGACTTCAGTGGCGGGCAATGGGCTGGTATGCTGCTGGATCAGGGCAATGGCCTGCTGGATGCTGATGCCCATCAGGCTTTCCCGAAGGGGCAGATGGGATAGTGGCAGACCTCGCACTTGAGGCAGAGCCCCCCATGCCCCAGCGCCGCGATCTGCCGCTTGGTGACGGGCACCGCAGCCGCCACATAGGGCAGCAGGATATCAAAGATGGTGGCCTTGGCGTACATCACGCAGCCGGGCAGCCCCATCACCGGCGTGCCCTCTGGGTAATAGCCCAGCAGGAGCATGGCGCCGGGCAGGGTGGGCGCGCCATAGCTGATGATATTGGCACCGCTTTGCCGGATGGCGCCGGGCGTGCGGTCATCAGGGTCGACACTCATGCCGCCGGTGCAGACGATCATGTCCACCTTCATCTGGCGCGCGTGGGCGATGGCCGCCACAATCTCCTCCGGGTCATCCGAGCAGGTGGCGTGGTGGATGACGCTGATGCCAAAGGCCTTGAGCTTGTCGATCACCACCGGGCTAAACTTGTCTTCGATCAGCCCACTGGCCACCTCGCTGCCGGTGACAATCAGCGAGGCGGTCTTGAGCGCGAAGGGTATCAGGCGCATCAACGGCTTCTCGCCCGCGGCCTGCTCGGCGCGCGCCAGCTTGTCCTCATGGATCACCAGGGGGATGACGCGCATACCGGCCAGCTTGTCCCCTGTTCTCACCGCGCCGCTGTGGCGGGTGGCGATCATGGTCTCGTCGCAGAGGTTGACGGCCAGCAGGCACTCAGTATCCACCTCAAAGAGGCCATCCACCTGGGCGCTTAGCTCTATCTTGCCTTCTTTGGCTTCACTTGGCTGCATGTGCGGCCCCTGGCAGAGCGCCAGCAGCCGCAGCGCCGCCTCATCCTCATGCAGCATGCCCGGCTGCGACTCAAAGACATAGAGCCGCTCCTTGCCCATGCTCAGCAGCACGGGGATGTCCTCCGCATTGACCACATGGCCCTTGCGAAAGCGGGCGTCCTTGACGACGCCCGGTATGATCTGCGTCATGTCATGGCACAGCACATGGCCTATCGCGTCAACTGTATTGATCAGCCTCATATGACCTCAATCCCTCACTATACCGTCCTGCCCCCGCTCACAAAAAACAAGGGACGCCGGGCATCCGCAGCCCTGCCCAATCGGCGCGAGTATGCAAGCAAGACCATTATAAGGGATATGTGGTGTTTGTCAAGAATTTCCCGTAAATCTACAATTTGTTATCCTATGCTTGCCTTAGCACTCCGGCAGGCCTTCGGGCAGCGGCGGGCGCTGGGCCTGCAGGGCGGAGACCACGGCCTCCAGCTGCGCCAATGAGCTAAAGGCCACGATGGGCACCGCGGCAAAAGGCCTGTCCCAGAACCAGCGGATAGCCAGCTCGCCCGGGTCGCATTGATTGGCGTCGCAGTAATCGCGCACCAGCGCCAGGATCGCTTCGTTCTCCGGGTTCTGATACAGATCATTGAGCGCGCTGGCGCGGGTGTCCTGATGGTAGCGCTTGCTGAAGTAGCCCTTGGCCTGCGAGGTGTAGGCCATCAGCGCCATGCCGCTGCGCACATGGAAGTCATAATACTCAGGCGTCAGCGCCTCCAGCGTCTTGTCGGCTACATTTTGCACATTCAGGCGTGCCAGGCTCCACTGTATCTGGTTGACCTGAAAGCCGGCCACGCCCTTGCGCTTCGCATAGTCGAGGGCCTGCTGCGCACGCTCCAACTGCCAGTTGGAGAAGCCATAGTGGTCGATCAGCCCGCGGGCGCGCTGCTCCTCCAGCAGGTCAATCAATTCGCCAACGGGCACGGAGACATCATCGCGGTGCAGGAAGTACAGGTCGATCTTGTCCACCTGCAGGTTGTCCAGGCTGCCCTGCAAATCAGTCAAAATGCTCTCGTGATCCAGCCTTGCGGCATCCATGTTGTCAATGGGCGGGTGCGAGCCCTTGGTGCTCAGCACGATGCTGTCACGGTTGCCCCGCGCCTTGAGATAGCGGCCGATCAGCTTCTCACTGCGGCACCTCTCACCCGGTTCCCAGTCGTTATAGATATGCGCGGTGTCAATAAAGTTGCCGCCCATGGCCAGGTAGCGGTCCATCTGCTCAAAGGCCGCCTTGTCCTCCGTGGGCGGCAGGCCATAGCTGCCGGTGCCCAGGCTGATGGGGCTGACCTGCAGGCCGGTGGCCCCCAGTGTGATGCGTTTCATATGCTCCTCCTTCGTTTTGCTGGCTGTGTTTATCTGTGTGATGACCCGTCGCGCTCAAACTCCTGATAAAAGCTCAGGCCATTGCCGTCGGGGTCGCGGAAGTCAAAGTACTCCAGGATGCCGGGCACCTCGCTGATGGGCTCGATGACAAAGCCGGCCTCACTCAAGCGCTTGTGCAGCTTGTGCAGATCGCGCACCCCCACGCGCACCGCGCTGTCGCCGGCGATGCCCTGGTGCTGATACAGCTGCAGCCAGGCCGGGCCCAGCTCAAGCTCCACCACGCCGGGAACAGGCTCTATCATGGGCGGATACTCAAACAACTGCCTGTACCAGGCCTTGGCCTTCTCCAGATCCCTGACCGGCAGGGCAATGGTCACACTGATGATTGTCATGCTGATGTCCTCCATATTGGTCTTGCTCAGGCCAGCGGGCAGGCGATGATGCCCCGGCCACCTAAGACGCTTGGCCTTTTGCCGACTGCCAACGCTGGCGCATGGGCTCCAGCACGGCGGTGAGCAGGCCCGCGACCAGCCCGCCGGCAAAGCCATTGTTGTACAGGTTGACCCCCGCGTGCAGGAAGCCGCTGTTGTGGGCGATGGCCGCGTGCAGTATGCCCGCCGTAAGCCCGGCCAACGGGCCATAGCTGCCTGCGATGGGCGCAAGCGTGGTGGAAAAGATGACCGCGATCATGGCGTGGGTGGCCTGCACTTCATGCACGCTCAGCGTGGTCGCCAGCAGCGCGCCTAGCATGACGGGCAGCATGTTGCGCGGGTGCTTGCCAAAGGCGGCAAAGCCAGTGATCGTCAGCACCGAGCCCAGCACCGGGCCATTGAGCGGCGCGCCCGCCAGCATCACCACCGCCAAGGACAAGAGCGAGCTAAGCCCGCCGTTGATCAGGTACAGCGCCAGGCCAAAACGCTTGATGAAGTCGCTCTCCGGCCCCAGGCGCCCCGGCGCCTTGAGCAGCGCGCCATAGCCCTTGAAGCTGTTGCCATTCAGCCGCCAGCCAAGACCAGTCAGCAGCAGAAAGAACAGGGCAAAGCTCAGTGCCATCACCGGCCCGCCGCCGGGGTGCAGAAAGCTGGCCGAGGGGATGTTTAGCCCAAAGAGCCGCAGCACATTGACCAGCAGCATGGCCGTCAGGCCCGCCGCAAAGCCGCTGTTGTACAGGTTATGCCCCTGGTGAAAGGGCAGCGCGCGCTTGGCGATGGGCACCATCAGGAAACCGCCCAACAGCCCCAGAACAAGCGCCAGCGGGATGCCGATCAAGGGCTCAAACCCCAGCGAAAAGGCCACCGAGCTTGTCAGCGGCGCCAAAGCGGTGGCAAACAGCGCAGGCACCGCCGAGGCGGCCAAGCCAGCTCCCATCAGCCGCGCGTAGGCCAGCACGCCCAATGCCGGCGGCAAGGCGTTGAGCGGGTTCTTGCCAAAGAAGGAGAAGCCAGTCACGATCATGACGGCGGCCAGCGCTGTGCCGGTGATCTCCGCCTTCAGCCGCCACAGCAGCGCCAGCGACAGCAGCATCATCAGGCCCGCGTTCCAGAAGGCGGCGCCCACGCCGCCGATTGCCTTGCCATCGGTCAGCAGCATGCCTGGGGAGAGCAGGATGCGTCCCCAGCCCGCCCAAAGCGCGGACAACGGCTGCATCAAGAGCCCTGCCACCATCAGCGCCAAGCCAAAGACCATCAGCCCTAGGACGATGACCCGCCGCTGATCTGCCGGCTGCGGCACCTCTGGGGCCTGGCCCATCGGGCCCAGGCTGCGAGATCCTGCTCTGCGCATGGATCTGTCCTCCCCGGCCCTGCCCTTAGGCGTTATAGGTGCCAGAGGCGGTGTCTCCCCCCTCGCCCGTCCAATTGGTATGGAAGAACTGCCCCCGCGGCCTGTCCACCCGCTCGTAGGTGTGCGCGCCAAAGTAGTCGCGCTGCGCCTGCAGCAGGTTGGCGCCGCCGCGCTGGGCGCGCAGGCCATCGTAATAGCTTAGCGCGCTGGTCATTGCCGGCAGCGGGATGCCCTGCTGCAGCGCCGTGGACGCAACAGCCCGCCAGCCGCTCAGGGCGCTTGCGATCTCCTGGTTAAAGTATGGCGCCAGCAGCAGGTTGTCCAGCTGCGGGTCCTTGTCATAGGCCTCCTTGATCTTGCCCAGGAAGGCGCTGCGGATGATGCAGCCGCCGCGCCACATCATGGCGATACCGCCAAAGTTGAGGTGCCAACCATAGCTCTCGGCCGCGGCGGCCATCAGCAGATAGCCCTGGGCGTAGGAGATGATCTTGCTGGCGTAGAGCGCCTGGCGTATCTGCTCAAGGAAGGCCTCGCGCTCACCCGTGAACTGCGGCGCCTGGCCCAGCAGCTGCCCGGAGGCCTTGACGCGGCTGTCCTTATCGCTTGACAGATAGCGGGCAAAGACCGCCTCTGAGATCAGCGTCAGTGCGACGCCCTCTTCCAGCGCATTGGTGGCCGTCCACTTGCCGGTGCCCTTCTGGCCGGCGGTGTCGAGTATCTTGTCGATCAGCGGGCTGCCGTCCTCATCCTTCATGGCCAGTATGTCGGCAGTGATCTCGATCAAATAGCTGTCCAGCACGCCCTTGTTCCACTGGGCGAAGACCTGGGCCATCTCGTCTGGCTGCATGTGCAGCAGATCGCGCATCAGCAGATAGGCTTCGGCGATCAACTGCATGTCGCCATACTCGATGCCATTGTGCACCATCTTGACAAAGTGGCCGGCGCCGCCCTCGCCCACCCAGTCGCAGCAGGGCTGGCCGTCCACCTGGGCGGCGATGGCTTGCAGGATAGGCCGCACCATCGGCCAGGCCGCAGGCGAGCCGCCGGGCATGATGCTGGGCCCCTTAAGTGCGCCCTCCTCGCCGCCGGAGACGCCGGTGCCGATGTAGTACAGGCCCTTGCCCTCCACATACTGCACGCGCCTGGCGGTGTCGGGGAAATGGCTGTTGCCGCCGTCGATGATTAGGTCGCCCTCATCCAGCAAGGGCAGCAGCTGCTCAATATAGTCATCCACCGGCTGTCCGGCCTTGACCATCAGCATCACCTTGCGCGGCGTCTCAAGGGCGGCGACCAATTCCTCAAGCGAATAGGTGCCGATGATGTTCTTGCCCTTGGCCCGCCCCTGCACAAAATCCTTGACCCTGCTGGTCGTGCGGTTGAAGACCGCCACGGTGAAGCCCTTGCTCTCCATGTTCATGACGAGGTTTTCGCCCATCACGGCCAAGCCGATGACGGCAATATCCGCCTTTTTCATTGTTTTCTACCTCTTCTTAGCGCTGCACGCGCGCATTGCCTTTCCAAATATTGAGTACCTGTGCCTCATCGGCAGGCGTGGCATAGTCCTCCAGCATCGTCACAGCCAGCGCCCCGCAGGCCCAGGCGAATTGCAGACACTTCTCCCCCGCCCAGCCCTTGAGCAGCGCGTAGAGCAGCCCGCCTACAAAGCCATCCCCGCCGCCGATGCGGTCAAGCACCTCGATCTCGCGCGGCGGCGCCACATGCCAGGCGCCATCCCGCCACAGCAAAGCGCCCCACAGATGACGGCCCGCGCTGATCACCTCGCGCAGCGTGGTGGCAAAGACGCGCGCCTGTGGGTAGGCCTGCCTGGCACGCTCAATCATACCCTGAAATGCCTCTGTCTGATCCGCCAAATCGCCGCCACCGGCCTCAGGCCCCTGAATGCCAAGCGCCAACTGATAGTCCTCTTCGTTGCCGATGAGGATATCCGCGCACAGGGCAATCTGGTGGAAGGCCTCCCGCAGCTCAATTTCCCGGCCTTCCCAAAACGAGGCGCGGTGATTTAGGTCAAAGCTGACCAGGCAGCCTGCTGCCCTGGCGCGCTGGGCCAGCGTGACGCAGAGCCCGGCAGTCTCCTGTGACAGCGCCGCAAACAGCCCGGAGATATGTATCATCCGCGCGCCGTCTATGGCAAATATGCGCTCCAGGTCAAAGTGCTCTGCCCTCAGCTCCCGCCCCGCCTCGCCCGCGCGGTCATTGTGCACACGGGGGCCGCGAGCGCCAAAGCCGGAATCGGCGATGTTGAACTGATGCCGCAGGCCCCAGGGCCCGCCCTGGGGCAGCTCAGGCCCCTCAAAGGCGATCAGCCGGCGGCCCAGCTCACGCTTGATAAAGTCCGATATCGGGCTGCCGGCCACAAAGGCTGTCAGCACCTTGGTCTTGAGCCCCAGCGAGGCCGAAATGTTGAGCACATTGCTCTCGGCGCTGGTGGCCTGCATCTGGTATAGATGGCTGATGCCCACCGGCTGCCGGTCCAGCGGCGTCAGGCGTGTGCCCATGCTGGTACAGGTGATCAGATCATACATGGCGCGGCTCCTCTGTCATGCATTTATCGCTCATTTAAACACAGGCAATTTGCCAGTGTCAAGCGCGCCCCCCGCTGTGCGCGGGCCTATGAAGCCGGGCCAGCAGCCGGGGCCTGACGGCCTCCAGATGCTCGGTGAAGATGGCCGCGTCCTTATCCAGCGCGCCGTCGGGACGCTGCTGGCGCAGATGTGCGATCTGCTGCGCGTGGGCATAGGTATCACAGATGTCCCCCAGCAGGCCCTGCAGTTCCTTGAGCTCCGGCATGTCCTCCCAGCCGCCCGGCGCCTTGAGATTGGTCAGGCTGAGCACATTGTTCAGCTTTTTGAGCCTCAGCCGCAGGTCGTGCAGCTGCTCCAGATCATCTGTGTCCAGCCTCCGCCAGGCCTTCAGGATGCCCCGCTGCCAGGCGGCCAGGCGCTTTTGCTCAAAGGCGGCCAGCTCTGCCCTGCTCATATCGATCTCATCCCAGGCCGCGATCTGGCGCCTGAGCGCCCTTAACTGATCCTTTATGTCATCGCCAGCCAACAGCTGCAGCGCCTGGGCCTGAGCCTCGCGCCGCTGTCGCTTGAGCGCCCGGCCCAGCTCTCGCAGACGGGGCTGCGCCTCGCCAGCCTTCAGCGCTTTGCGCTCGAGGCTTAGCACATCCAGCTCGCGCACATAGGCCAGATGCCTCATCATATGACGCAGCTTCGATTGATAGGCCTGATAGCTCTCTTCATCCAGAATGGGCTTCAAGAAAGACAGCAGCGAGCGTGCCCGCCTGGCGCTGACGCGCAATTGGTGGGGCGGCCGTGTGGCCTTGGGGTCTTTCAAAAGCGCCTTGCGCCAGCCGGATAGATCCTTCAGCGCCCCCAGCAGCGCGTCACGCCATGGCGCCAGCGAGGCGAGCTGTTCAGGGGCCGTTCTTGCTTCGGGCTGCTTATTCTCGCTCGGTACCTTTTCTGCCATTTTTTGCTCTGTAAGGCTCAGCGTAGGCCCTGCGCCATCCTCACTGCTTTGAGCCACCAGCCACTGCGGCATCTCCCTGGGCGCCTCCGGCGGCGTGGCCCGCCAGGCCCAGAGCAGCCTGGCCTGCAGCGGATATGCGCTGCTGCGCTCAAAGTCCGCCATGCCGCCCTTGCGGTAGCCAAGGGGCGCTCCCATGCGCTGGCTCCACTGGCTCAGCCAGGGCTCATGCCCCACCAGAATCAGAACACTATCTTCCGGCTGGGCCGCCACCGCCGCCTCCAGCGCCTCATACTCCCCTGTATAGATGAAAGGGTGCTGCTCCGGCGCGCCCAGCCCCAGCACATCGGCCAGTATCTGGGCCGTCTGCAGTGAGCGCAGCGCGTCGCTGGCGTAGACCACAGGCCGGTCCCCCGTCCCCAGCCGCTGCTGGAGCAGGTGCAGCTCCTGCCTGAGGCGCTCTTCACCCCGCGGGGTCAGCGCCCGCTGCCTGTCATCCAAGTCCGGCCGCTGATCCACCGCCGCCGCGTGTCTGACCAGTATGATCCGCATGGCGTCCTCCTTTTCATTGGCACAATATGGCTATTGCCATGATTATACCCAGATCACGGCTGAAGAATAACCCAATCCAAGGCAAAAGCCCTGCGACATCAATCGATCTCACAGGGCTTTCAATACTGGTCGAGGTGACAGGATTTGAACCTGCGACCTTTTGGTCCCGAAGCCAGTGTTGTGATGTGCATTTTATGCGGCTATTGGGCAATTACGACGCATAATCAGCGTATATTGGCGCAATAGTTCGCAAATTGATGCACCAAGAAACAGCGCCCACCACATTTTAACCACACACGACAGAAACTAAGCCTCATTCGGGCAACAAAACGACCCCATCACTCCCCTCGGAGGCACCGCCCCCGCGCAGCCATTCGTTGAAGTAATCGACCATCAGCAGGCGGCTGGCCGCTTCCCGCTCACGCGACAGGTGTGTGTAGAGGTCAAGCGTGATCCGAATATCCGCATGGCCCAGGAAATACTGCGCAGCCTTCACCGGCACCCCAGCATCATACAGCGCCGTGGCGAAGGTGTGGCGCAGATCATGCGAAGTTAGCCGGAAGCGCTCCCGCTTATCCCAGGCGTCGAGCTCCTCATCATCCCACAGATCAAGCCGCTGACCAGTCCATACAGGGAAGGTATTATTCAGAATCCGCTCCATCTGCCGGCAGAAGTTATCCATCCCATAGCGCACCGCCTGCTCGGTCAGCACCCCGCCATCACGGCCCTTGCAGACGAACCCATGGCGCTGATCCTCCGGCACCGCCAGGAGGGCATCAAGCAATGCCTGGCAGATAGGAAGCGTTCGCAGGCCGGCATCGGACTTCGCCCGCTGCTCGATGATGGTTTCACCGCCGTGCAGGACAGCCGTCTGACGGACGGTCAAGATGCGTTTTTCCAGATTGACCGCCGACCATTCCAGCGCCACCATTTCACCCCGGCGCAGGCCCGTCA